>JAYYRF010000458.1:0-6852 GCA_036127535.1 Myxococcota bacterium
GCCTGCAAAGCAATTATTTTATCCCTTTGATCATCTCGCAATGGCTCACTTAAAAAAGCATCCAGTGCTTTGCGCGCGTTTTTGCGCTGCTCCACAGAGAACGACGAGCTCTGCAATGAAGTGTGCAATCTCTCTAAGAAAACATCGATGCGGATCTCGCTTTGCTCCGCTTCGATAAAGAACCTCTCCATCCAAACCGCAAGTTCTTTTTGCTCGACTAAGTCCTCTCGGGCTTGCGCAATCGAGAGGGATAGAGCCAAGGGAATCCAAGGCCAGTCTAGGCAGTCGCGATGCTCTCCAAGCCAAAGAGCGAGATACAACGTACGATCGGAATCGATCGAGATATGCTCCATTTGATAGACTTGTGTAATCTTAGTCCAAGACATCACCGCCCAAGTGGCACACGCGACCAATCGCCTGTTTGAGGGAAGACTCAATATACTCGAAAATCTTTCTTCTGAGCAATCTTGTGGATTTGTCCAGGTAGATTCAATATCGATACGCTCTGGATGAAGTCTTTGTGGCTCTAAAAACTCCACTCGAAAAACATCCTCTCTGGAAAGACAGGAGAAAGCAAAGGAACGCGCCTTAACAAAGTCTTCAAAATCTCCTGTTTGCATTCCTTTTTTCACATACAACTGCGCCAAAGATTCAAAATGTTTAGCGGCTCCCTTCTCGATAAGAGAACGGATTTCTTCATCTATGTTGTCCACGCTTGTCAGCTCTCCATACAGGCGTACATCCGATGTCTGATATCCTTGAATGTCGGACTGTCGATTCTTGTGAAGGCGACAAGAGAAGAGAATGGAAAGAAAGTAGAATATGATCATAAATGAAGTAGCCAAATGTGCAGTAACAAAATATAAGGATAAGGCTACAGATACCATGTTTTGGTTTACAAAGCATGAATCCTTCAGTTTTCAAAAGCCCGGGTGGTGGAATAGGTAGACACAGCGGACTTAAAATCCGCTGTCCGCAAGGACGTGCCGGTTCAAGTCCGGCCCCGGGCACTCCTTCAAGCCGAGGTAAACAAATGGGTATTGCGATTGGTATCGACTTGGGAACCACTAACACCGTATGTGCTGTATTAGATGGCTCTACGCCAACCATCATCACCAACACCGATGGAAAAAGACTTCTTCCGTCTGTTGTCGGATTCAAAAAAGGCAAACGAACCATCGGTCAAACAGCAAAGCGTCAATTGGAGTTGCATCCGAAGTCTACAATTCACTCCATAAAGCGTTTCATTGGGCGCCGATACGCCACAGCCTCCCTCGACCTGGGAATGGTAGGCTATGAGATACGCCAAAGTCAAAGCGCTGATTGCGTTGTTGTTGTGGACGATCGCAGCTATACTCCACAAGAGATTTCTGCATTCATACTCCGAGAAGTAAAGAACTATGCCGAAGCATTTTTAGGCGAAACCGTTTCCGAAGCTGTCATCACCGTTCCTGCTTATTTCAATGATCGCCAGCGGCAAGCGACCAAAGATGCTGGTGCGCTTGCCGGCCTCGATATCTTGCGCGTCATAAACGAGCCGACAGCAGCTGCTTTGGCATATACATACAATAAAAAAGGTCAAAAGACCATTGCGGTATACGACTTTGGTGGTGGGACGTTCGACGTATCTATTCTCCACATTCAAAACGATGTTGCCCGGGTTCTCTCCACAACAGGGGATAACACCCTCGGCGGAAATGACATTGACCAAGCCCTTTCGGAATGGATGATTCAAGATTTTGAAAAACAAAATGATATTGATATTTCCGGTGACCCTATCGCGATTCAAAGAATTCGCGAGGCCGCTGAACGTGCCAAAGTAGATCTGAGTACATCAACGTCGGCACAAGTCAACCTTCCTTTTCTATTCGTCGACGCCAACGGACCCAAAAACTTCCAAACAAAAATCACACGGGCTTTCTTCAATGAACTTGTCGAACCACTCATCGATAAAACCGTAGAACAATGTAAAAAGGCTCTCGAGGATGCAAAACTGGATGCAAGCCAAATTGAAGAGGTCGTTTTGGTTGGTGGAAGTAGCCGCATTGCAATGGTGCAAGATAAGCTCAAAGAGTTCTTTCCCTGCCGCTTAAACAAAAGCTTCAATCCGGATGAGGTCGTCGCGATCGGTGCATCCATTCAGGCTGCAACCTTGACCAAGGATCAAGCAAAGGCGGTCACCCTTCTCGACGTTACGGCTTTTTCCTTGGGAATCGAAACCGCAGGGGGTAAGTTTAGTCCCCTAATCCATCGCAACACAACCATTCCTTTCGAGGTCATCAAGAAGCTGACAACCACAATAGATAATCAAAGAACGGTCAAAATCCATGTATTGCAAGGAGAAGATCCGCTCGCGAGAAATAATATCAGTCTCGGCGAATTCGAACTCACGAATATTCAACCCGCAGCCGCCAAAGTCCCCCAAATTGAGATTCGATTCAGTATTGACTCAAACGGCATGTTACAAGTCAAGGCCAAGGACTTGCGAACCGGAATTAAAGAAGAGATTGTCATCGAAAATACAGATGGTCTTTCCCAAAGCGCCTTAGATGATCTCAAGAGGCAAATGGATTCGGAAGGAAGCAACGAATCATCACAACTTAAGTCTGCGATTGAAAACTATCTCGTGCGCATCGATGACATCCTTCACAAACACAGCGGAGAAATCCATAAGTCGACATTGGTGCAGGTCACAACGTTTCAAAAGAAAACACGGGCTGCTTTGGCGAAAGCCCAAGACGAAAAACTTCTCAAGCAGATACACGCACAAGTGCAAAAGCTTATGACGACCCTTCAAAGTCAGCTGTAGTCTCCCGAAAGGAAGACAAAGAGAAGGCCGCATTTTGCGGCCTTTGTTAATTCACTCGGGAAGAAATGCTATTTCGAATCCTTCTCCTTTTCTTCTTTTTCCTTCTTTGCTTTCTCTTTCTTCGCTTGACGCTTTTTGTACTTCTTAAGTTCTTTTTCCGAAAGCTGCTCTTCGAATTTTTGTTGCCAGGGCACAACGGTGTGGGGTATGCCTTCTGCGTCTAACAGTTTGCTGGCGTTCTCCGCGGGACCGACCAACGTAAATACTTCGTGTCCCTTACAAGGCTTGAGTACCTCTGCAAAATCATCTTTGGATACCTTGGCCAGTATATCAGCCATTTCATCGAAGTAGTCAAAATTCTTAATCCGAACACCACTCAGGCGACGAAGCATTTGCTCTCCAGACTGCTGTCCCAAAACGTACTCACGAGCGAATTTAATTTTCGCATCAGAGATACCTTCTTCGCGTACGTTCCCTTGGGAGGCTTGGTCTACAATATCAAGCATACTTTTCACCGCCAAACCAACCGCATCATTCTGTACGAGCGACTGCATACCAATCATCGCCGTTCCACCTTTATAGATACGGTCGTAAGCGTAGGCACCGTAGGTTACCCCCCGCTCTTCGCGCAGTCTTCGCCAAGCCATCTCAGACATCGTTTCGGATACAACATTGGTTTTCGGGCGATCTCGTAGATGATCTGTCGCTTCGATTTGACAAGACATACTAACCTGCGTTTGGCTTGCGATCGGCTTATCAAAAACAAATATAGAACGTTCAGGGGTCTTGGTCGGTTTTGGTGCAAAGTCCAACTCCCCCACTTTTACATCTTTAGCCGGCGCGAGACTTTCAAAATAACTACGAACCAATTCCTCTGCTTTGCTGGGATCGATTTTTCCAACGATCACAAGTTCGGAATTCGCTGGCTGCATTTTGGTTTGAACCCACTGCTTAAGTTCCTTGGGCTTTACCTGCTTCATTTCTTCCCAATCGGATGGTCGCATCCATTTTCCCATGACATGATCGGGAAAAAGAGTTTCGCTGGACATACGAGAAGCCCAAACCTCAGGTTTTTCGGCACCCCACTTCGCCCCAGAGACACGCCTCTGCAAAAAACGATTTCGATAGTAGCCACCATCAATCTTGACATCCTCAAACTGCCAGCGCAGTTTATTGAGAATCGCGTCCAAGTTTCCTGAGGAACCGCTTAGACTGAACGAATTGGGGCCGACAGTCATATAGCCGGCGATCTGCATCAAATCTTCCTTGGAGGATGCTCCTGAAGAGAACATACTAGAAGCGTAGTAATCTAACCCTGATCGGGGTTCAACATTGCTCGGATCTCCCTTCATCGTATACTGAACGCGTACCAATGGTGCATCTCCGTACGGCAGAATGGCTACATTTAACCCATTGTCCAGTGTGAACCGGCGCAGTTTCGATAGATCAGGCTTGACCAACTGCTCCTCGATCAAATCTTTGTTGATTTCGGAGGCCTTGAATAGAGAAGTATATCGGTCAGCGTCTTGGGTGGCATGATATTCTTTTACCTCGCTACTCCGAGAAGATTTACCCGCTTTTTGCTCATTTTTGAGTCGATCTTCTTCTTTCATCGGTTCTACGACGACTGCAATCATACGCTGGCGCGTGATGTACTTTTTCGCAATTTCCAAAGCGGTACGCGAATTTACTTGGTTCAAGGTGCCGAGATTGGAGGAGAAGTATTGGGCATCACCCGTAAAGTGGGTGTACATGGCCATCGCGGTGGCGCGACCGCTAAAGAGGTTCGATACCGAGTCTACCGACTGTAGGATAGAAGCCATACCGTAAATTTTAGAGCTCTCAAATGCCATCTGCTTCATTTTACTACGAGGATCGTTTGGATCGTAGAGGCGTGTTTGTAAATACAACGAGTCTCGAACCTCCTGCGCGAGTTTTTTATAGGAATACTTCGCAAGAGGTCCCTTCTTTTCCACGAAACAGATCATTTGAGACGCGTATTCGTCCGCGCTGACAAAGCAGCCAACCTTGTCGCGGTTCTTGGAGCGAGCCTCTAGATTGGGAAAGAGATTCTCTAAAATGTAATTTTGTAATAGAAATGCAGCCATATTCATGCTTGGCTGATCTTGGCAATATCCACCCGGCAAGGACCAAGCCACGACCAAGTTTGGCGTATCCAACATGCCGGTAACTTTGGGGATTTCGTCACCCTTCTTTTGAGACGGAGGCGGTGGTTCAGGTCGATCCGCACATTTTACGCGCGCAGGATACGGTGTTTTATATGATTCGTCGATGTACGGATTTAAAGTTCCCTTAACCCAGCTGTTAAAGAATTTTATTCGTTCGTTTGGAGAGGAAAGCGCTGAAAACTTCTCGGCGTCCGATGGAGCCATGAGCAATTCCTCGCTTCCTTCAAAGGCGGAGAAGATCAGGTTCGAGGCTTCCGTTTTATCGAAGTCTCCAACGACAACGATGGTTGTATACTCCGGTTTGTAATTGTCTCTTACAAAATCTTGTACCGCTTTGAGATTAATATTACTCAACGTTTCGTGATTTCCGATGGTAGAGCGCGCGTACGCATGCTTGGGAGGGAACAGAGCCTTGCCAATCTCGTCCCACGCGGCGCCAACCGCTGCGTTCTCGTATCGCATACGCAGTTCGTTTCGGGCGATTTCACACTCCGTGCGTACATCTTGCTCTGTAACATTTGCAACACCGTCCTTGAGTCGCAAAGCCTCAATACGGAGCAAGGCTTCGAGCGTATCCTTTGGTGCAATGGTCATATAGTTAGTCCAATCAACGCTGGTCGATGCATTGATGGAGCCTCCCATTTGCTTTATGATATCCCAATTCTTAATCCCGCCGTGATTCGCGCGGAAGGCAAGGTGCTCTACAACGTGTGCAATCCCGTCCATTCCCTTCTGATCGTGTTCAGAACCGCGATCGATTACAGATGTGATGGCCACAATCGGCTGGGTTCGTTCTTCTTGCAGAATGATTCTAAGTCCGCTGGGAAAAGCATAACTGCTCGCTTCCAGCACATACTTTTCAAGATTTAATTTGTATTCTGCAGGTGGTATGGGAGCGGCCTCTGCAGGACTACTAAGAAGTACGCCTCCAATACATAACGAACCGAGAACTGTTCTAAACATATAATTTCTCCATTTCTGTTGAATCCTACTCCTATTAACACGAAAAGTGCGAGCGTTGATTCCGCCTCACGGGACGATTAAGGATAAATAAGTCCCTAGAGTATTATTTACACAAAACAAAACTGTAGATTTCCTGTAAAAAATGAAAGCAGAGGCGTTTTGGCCTCTGCTTATGGTATGGTGGAGATGAGGGGAATCGAACCCCTGACCCCTAGAATGCCATTCTAGTGCTCTCCCAACTGAGCTACACCCCCAAGTTGCAATTTCTTTCGCAGTAAGTCTAGTATAAGATCCGCGTTCTTAACGCAAATTTATTTTGGATCTTTTAAGTCTCTTCTTCTTGATCCAAACGATCTATTTGCTCGTCAAGCGACTGAATTCTCTGTACGCCTCGAATGAGACCAGGATGCGTGATGTCACCAGCCGCAATCAGAGCCTCTACCTCTTTACCAAGTTTCTCGTACATTTTAATACGATCTTTCTTTAGGGATCTCAATTCCAACACCCGGCGACTGTCCGTAGCCAGCCGCCCCAACTCCTTTTGCCCTTTGTTCTTCAAAACCTTCAGAAGCTTGATCACCAAGTCTGAACCTTGCTCCAGTTCTTCGCTCATCGCGTACCTTATCCTTCTCTAATCCGATCGAGTAGAACGCCGACATCGGCTTCGCTCAATAAACCTTCGTGAACATAAACTCGCTGTCCATCTTTTAGCAACCACGTCTGTGGAATTTTTTGCCACTCAACCGAAAGGATATCAAAAGCGACGTGCGGAGCGTCGAGTAAAACCCATGAACCATATTGTAAAGCTTACTCTTCCATACAATGAGAAACCATTTGGACTGCGGACTCCGCGCCGCCCCCCTCAAAAAGTTCCCAACTGATCCCGATGAC
>JAYYRF010000459.1:0-2536 GCA_036127535.1 Myxococcota bacterium
GGATTCCACGAGGCTATCCAAGCTCCCAGCGCATGGGCGCCCAGCATAGACCAACGATATTTTGAGCGCGGAAATCCCATCCAAAATAGAGAACGCGGCAAACCGTTGTCCCCTTCCAAGATTCCTGTTCGAATCGACTCCTCATGTCGATCCCAATAGCTTCGAGCACTTTGCGACAGCAAGGGTCGCATTTGATGGTATAGAAATACACGCCTTCCGGCCGGATTCAGTCCCAAAAGCGTCTGCAAACCACTCGCACGGAGATGGCGCATCCCTTGTACTTTTAGCTCCACCAAAGCCCTTTGTGACTCTTGTGACTCGACCACGACTATCTCCTGCGCACCACAGCGCAAAAGAGCAGAAATTTCCTCTCCGCCTTCGGGTAGTACAAGAACCTTTTGTATTCCTCTCGTCTTGAGCTGCTCGTAAAGCAACTCCACGTCATACCAACACAAACGCCTCCTGAATTGCTTTTCTATTCTTTTCCGCAGAACGATCTCCTTTTTAGGTTATTTTAACCCAAAACCACTCGCTTTCCGACTCTATATGACAACATCCCGTTTTATCATCATCGATACTGATACCAAACTGCACAATCTCCGAAAAATATTGATGAGCAAAGATACATTGGCTCTCGACATGGAGTTCCATGCTGAAAACCGCTACTTACCCAAACTTATGTTGATACAACTGGCCGATTTGGACAAGAATATTTGGATTGTAGATCCGATCGCCATCGATATTTCATCCCTCTCAAGCGTCCTTAAGAATAAAATATTTCTGACGCACGGCGGCCAAGAAGATATTCGCCTCTTGTATGCACACCTATCTGTAACCCCCCAAAAAATATTCGATACCCAAATCGCAGCGGCTTTCACCGGTATCCATTATCCTGCTCGTCTCAACACTCTTTTGGAAAAAAGCCTTCAGCAAAAAGTCATGCAGCACGAAACGCTCAGCGACTGGTCTAAGCGTCCGCTGAAAAGCCAACAGCTCCAATACGCCGCAGAAGACGTATCTTCCCTGGTCGATTTATATACGCACTATCAAAGCATCTTGGGCGATCAAGAGGCATGGGTATGGGAAGCCTCCAAAGAGATGCTTCATTCTTCCCTAAACCGGACTATCGAGGAGTGGCGCTCTTGGAAAGTCGTGCAGCAATTCGACAACACGACGAAGAATATATTGGTATCCTTACTAAATTGGAGAGAAGAGACAGCGCAACGAAAAAATAAGCCCGCTAACTATATTCTTCCTCGAAACATCATCATTGACCTGGTTCGCAGAAAACCCAAGAGCATACAGGAAATCCGACTAAACCGACGCATTAACCACGGATTAATCAAAAATCACGGACAAGAAATTCTAGCCATGATCGCCAAAGGACGTCGCTCCACGCATCGTTGGCCAACCATACAGTATTCCGATATAGCAAGGGAGAAACTGATCCTCGCTTGGAGTACTTGTTTCTCCGAGTCTTGTGGCATCGCAAGCGATCTGATCATGCCAGCCAATCTCGCCCAGCGAATCGCACAGCACGGTGTCTGTGAACTGACGGGATGGCGTCGTAAAATGCTACATGACGACCTGGTCGACTTTCTCAATGGAACGACGGCGATTGGTCTACAAAACAATGTACCGCAAATCGTTGCAAAATGATCGACGCCCAAACCATCGATCAAAATCGAAAAAAAGCATTTTGGCTAACGATACTGACCATTTTTTTTGTTCTGTGTACGCTCTTCGCCGTTCAGCAGATGGAGATCGATTTGCGAACGGCACTGCAAAAAACCGATCCGGCCTACCTGATTTTATCTGCTGTCTTCATGAGTCTTGCCTTCTATTGCATGGGCCTTCGTTGGCGAGCACTCATGCCAATTCGTCCTCCTTCGCTGGAGCTCAGCGGTCTTATTTGTGCGGGCCTACTACTCAACTACGCGGTTCCAGGCCCTGTAGGAGAACTCTCTACCGCATGGTTTGCTTCGAAACGCTATCCGATATCTACGTCCGAAGCGCTGGCTTCCGGCGTCGTTGCTCGCCTAATCGGTTTGATTACGGCGGCGCTGGTCGGTGGTATTATTTGGGTCTGCTTCGATCTACCGATTGATCCGGATCCAAACATTCGACTTGCGATTCAATCCACGGCTGTTTTCACACTCAGTATGGGTTTGGGACTTTTGAGTATCTTACTCTTTCCCCAGTTTTGGCTTTACCTCGCTCAAAAACTCGATCACGACGATGAAAAATCAAACTTTCTAATCAAAATTCAGCAAAAAGGATTTAAGGCGGTCGCTTCTTTGTGCCGCTCTATTTCGTCTTTGTCCTATCAGAAAGACAGCTCCTACCTCGAAGCGCTTTTGTGGTCTTTCGGTGCGCACACCTGCGTCGTTTTGGGAATTCTTTCCTTGGCCATCTCTTTGCAAACGGACTACTCTGTGGTCGGAATTATCTTTACCTACTGCGTAACAACCGCAGGTGCCGTTCTGCTCTTTGCTCTGCCAGGTTCCTATTTGGGTTGGGATGCGCTCTTCTTGGG
>JAYYRF010000460.1:0-4210 GCA_036127535.1 Myxococcota bacterium
TGTGGTTAATGGCAATCCTTAATAGAATAGAGACTCACACCTTCTTTCGGTATGAGCAAGGTTTATTTTGGACATGTATGTTCGAGATTCCACAAAGGACTGGGAGAATAGCTTTGCTCGATTAACGTATCGTTGGCAAACACCACAACGCCGATATCATAGGTTTCACTCGGTAGAGAGGAACAATCCGAATTTTGACAAAGATGCAGCGCGAGCGTTTCGCCCGGATTGGCGGTAACCGAAAAGTTCTCCGACGTTTCTGCTTGCCAAAATTGAGCGTCCATATAACAATCGAGCGGCTGTCTTTGCTGAACCGCACCGTTGGCCTTCGCCTGCAGCCACAAACCTTCCCAACCATCATAACCGCAAAGCATCCGAACGGTATAAACACAAGAGAGGAGATCTTCATCGCTGTCAAAACCATCGCAATCTTGGTCGATACCATCGCCCGCCAAATCCGGATTTGTTGGAAAAATGGTGCTATCCGTATCATCACAGTCCCCATCTGAAACGGAAAACCCATCGCCATCCGCATCGTATTTTTCAGTCTCGTTTATGGAATTTTCTCCCTCGTACACGTCTAAAGCGTGATTCAAACCGATATCTGTGATCACAACGAGCGCATCGTCTTCGCGCTCCTTGGGGTTTGTTTCTGTAAGCGTGCCGCTTTCCAGTGCAGTTACATCAGCCTCATATTCGTCACCGTTAACGGAGCGTTCACCCTCGAGATTCAGCGGATTTAAAGGCTGCAAACCAAAGCCACAGCCGACTAATGTCAATGAAAGATACATAAAATCACCTCGTTCATAGAATGGACTTGAAAAAAGTGCATAACGTACGCGTCAAAAAATGTCTTGACATGACAACACTTAAATTTCAACCCTTGCGTCTATTTCTACACAAAGTGCTCTTTTAGGCTCTGTATTGACAATTTGAATATTTTAAAATGCCTTAAGTAATTGGATCCAAAAGTAAAAAATGGATCCGATCTAACGCGGATTCATACGATTTCGGGAAAAACAGATCGATTCGAAGATCACGTTAAGCGGACTGCTTATCCATAGACTCAATTAGTTAAATAAAGAAGGCTGAATCAAAGACCCTTCAGATTTACTTTCGCGCAATAAAGCCTCTATCATCTTGGATTTATTGGGTACACGCCCTAACCAGTACAACTGTGAGTCACTGTCTATGAATCCTACAAAGCGATTTTCCACCATCAAAGCCGCTTTGTGATTGTACCGGTAAATATGCAAACGCTTGTTATCAACCGTGCGCCACGAGTGCTTGAATAAACCGCTGTGACGGAAAAAAGATACTGTGTTTTTGGGTATCAAGTCTGGGGAATATCCTCGAACATAGCCTTTCTCAACTCCTTGCTGAAAATTTCCAAAGACTCGTCCAATATCGGTAGAGACATACCGATATTTCCAAAACACACCTCTGTTGTGTACCGCGTCGTAACGATGGAAAAACTTAAGGTAGAAAAAGCGCTTCCCTACAATTCTTTCTGTACTTTCCGTCCGCAACGTCCCCTCTTTTGAATATGCCATTTCCGGATTGAGACCCCAATCACACAAAAGATCATCTATGATAAAACGCTGCGTGTTCAGAAATGGAAACGATAAAGGATAACGCTCTTCTTTTGTTTGGAGGGTTAGCTGCCATAAGCGCTTTTCGTCTCGATGTAATTCGACATGGGTAACGGTTCGAGAAAGAAGAAAGTAACTCCCCAAAGGCAGGTCGGGTAAAATGAATTTTTGTAAAAACCAGCGAATCATACAATCCTTGGTCAGACTTTGAAAGGCGCTATAATCCTCGATGCGAAACCGAATGGGAGCCATAATACCTCGGAGCAGATACTGCTTCATAACCGTTGAGTAGTTCGGACTGGCCACTTCAGATATTACCATCGGAAACAACGATAATTCTTGCTCCTTGCGCATGTCTTTATCCAAAGAGAGCGGTAGACCCAATTCGCGGGCAATCATCGAAATTCTACGATACACAACGGCAACATCTTTCAAAAAAGTACTCATTTTAATCTCCATAAAAACATTCGAAGTGAACGTTCTTACAAAAGACGAAAAAAACATGGGAAATGGACGATAAATTACGGTCTTTTTATGTCCTAAAATCCAAAATAAAAGCGCAGAACAAAGATTTATTGCTCTACTATGTCTGGATGATAATCCACTCTCTCCGTTACCGAACACGTCTGTGAACAATCGATTTCCAAGAGGGCTGAGTAGATTTGTGTGGGATCTGATCGTAGACGCAGACTCTGCTCTTGAATTCTCGGTCGTATGCTTGGTTTTAATGAAATCTGAGAGCCTTTGACGTCGATACTGATGGGGTGCTCAAATTGAAACAGACGCTCGTGCAGCAATATCTGTACGGTTTTACCCATTTCGTGAACAACGATTTGGTTCTTCCCCTCGATAATTTCTACATCTGCGAACTCATCTGTTTTACCCAACCAGTAATTCCATCGTGTTCGCTCAACCCGCTTGACCGCTGCAATCTTTGGATTTATTCGCACACGCAGCGGCCATGACTTCCCCCGTTATGATTAGACATTCGATCAAACGATCTATGAGCGGATAGGCCCATTGCTCTCGGAACAAATCATTTTTTTCAAAGTGATTTCGAGGAACGATGTATAAGCCCTCCCTCAAGGACGTATGATAACGCTGGAGCATATAGCTCCATTGTTGCTCATTCTCGTGGAAGTCCGAACTCGTTCTATCGTGCAGAGCAATGTATACAGAATGTCCATTTTCGGGACGTTCTCCAACCGTCAAATGCTTGTAGACCAAATGTTTCCCGTCAGAGAATACCTCTTGACGATCTTGTTCCTTCTCACACGCAACGATTTCTTTCATCATATGATTCGACCAAGCGTCGTCCATCTCAGGCGAGCCCACAATTCCCATAAGAAATGGCGTCATCGTTCCTCCAAACCGTTTAGACGCAGGAACTCAGCGCCCCAATGATAGTGCTTCAATAGTCCGTCCGTCGGTAATCCCAGTTCGAGATGAGCGCAATACAGAGCTTCAATGGTCGCCAAACCTTGCGAAGGATCGGTATTTTGATCGGATACCCGAGGATATGCGGTTCGGTACGTACCGATGCTTCGAATCGGGATCTCTGAACACGCATCTTCCATCTTTTGAACCAATCGCCACGTCGCATCCAATATGAGTAAATCCTTTGTTCGATCCGCGGGACGAAGCGGAGGCCCTCCCATGCCGAGACGGATGAAGCGTGACGGATGAAGCGGAGGCATTTCATATGGAAAGAAATGAAATTCAAAATCCGGGCGCGTATGAAGAGGCCAAATGGAGCACTTCTTCAAATTTTCTTTTCGATGGATCAAAACAACGGTTTTCATGACTTTATGATAGCGAAAAAATACCGACTTGCATGCTGCTCCGATACCTCAACACTCAAATAGGAGTTTAAAATACTTAGAGGGCTGCAATTTTTGAAGCTGCTCTTCGTTTTTCAATCAAAAATCTGCTGAACTTAAACAAATACCGTATCGAAATTAGTCCCCGATGGGTGCACTCAGATCCTTGGCCTTCTCAATCAGCTCTAACAGTTCTTGTGTATATTTACTCTTTGTGACGATATACCGATCTCCATACGACGATAAATCGGAGAGCGTCATCGACTTTGCATATGGAGAACGCCGAAGAATTTCTGCAAAACCAGCGGCTGTGTAGGCGACCGCCATCGCATTAGACGGCGCTTTGCGAATGCCCGCTTTGCTGAAAAGAAATGCTCTTTCTTGCGCGGCCTTGTCTGCACCAGGTGCTTCGTATCGAATGCGAGCCGTCGCGATATTGGTATCTACCGCATCTTTCAGTTTCAATTCGTACAGGGCAGTCACAGCGTGTCCCGCACCGACCTCTCCGGCATCGACGCGGTCGTTTCGGAAATCCTTGTCGGCGATGTCTCGGTTTTCGTATCCAATCAATCGATAGGACTCGACGACCTTGGGATTGAACTCCATTTGAATCTTCACGTCTCTTGCGATGGTAATCATCGTTCCGTTGAAACCATCGACGAAGATATTTTGGGCTTCTTCGGTGGAATCGACGTAGTAGTTGTTGCCGTCGCCTTTGTTGGCGAGCTGTTCCATACGGGTATCTTTGTAGTTGCCCATTCCCAAGCCGATGGTCGAGACGGTTATGCCTCGGTCGGC
>JAYYRF010000461.1:0-15760 GCA_036127535.1 Myxococcota bacterium
TCTGGAACGACGTGGACCGACATCGGCACCGTTAGCAGCACGTCGGGTCTTCTCTTGGACATCAATACGCAGATTCGCTTTAACCCCGCTACGGACTTCAACGGAGATCCGGGCGTCCTTACCGTGTATGCGGTTGAGGACTCCACAACTGAGACTTACAGCACCAACGCTTCTTTGAATCACCGAACGGTGGCATCGGGCGGAAACACCTCGCACATTTCCGGAGCGGGTGTCACCATCGGTATCTCCTTTGACAATGTAAACGATGCACCGTCCTTCGATAACAACGTCACCTTGAGCAACATTAACGAAGACGCCGCGACGATCGCTGGCGAAACCGTTTTGTCTCTTCTCAACTCCCAATATAACGATTCGAATGATGCGAAAACCGGTTTCACCAACGGTGCTGGCGTAAATTCCTTTGTCGGAATTGCCATTGTTGGAAACGCGACGAACACTGCGACCGAAGGAACGTGGGAATTTTCATCGAACTCCGGAACGACATGGGTCGATATCGGCACACCGACCACCGCGACGGCTTTGGTCTTAGATACGACCACTCTGATCCGTTTCAGTCCCGTTTCGCACTACAACGGATTTCCAGGTGTTCTCACCGTGCATGCGGTGGACAATTCGACCTCTCAAAGCTTTAGTACCGTCACGACACCGGTTGAATTTGATACCACCGCGGACGATCACACATCCCACGTCGCGCAGTCCGGTGTCACCATCGCGATTGAAGTAAACAAAGTCAACGATCCGCCCATCATCAGTAATTTAGATGGTGACAGCGTTACCTATACAGAAGGTGGGGCGACCAGTGCGGCGGCCATCGTTATCGATGCCTCTCAAAACGCGACTGTCTTTGATCGGGATATTGGTGACTACGGTTCGGACATGAACGGTGGATATCTGCTGGTCGCGTTTACACCCTTAAATCTCTCTGGAGATACGACATCAGAGATTTTGTCCGTCAATCACGAAGGTACCGCGGTGGGAGAAATTTCCTTTGTCGGTACGACCGTCACCTACATGACGTCCAGCGGTTCTGAAACCGTTGGTACGGTAGACGCGACGGAAACAGGGCAGGGGGTCAATCTAAAGATCAATCTATCGACTGGTGCCGATGAAGAATCGATCGGTGCATTGCTCAATCAAATCACCTATCAAAATACGAGCCAAGGCCCGACGAGTGGTGCGAGAACCATGACGATTACCTTGGACGATAACGATGGTGACGACAACATATCCTCTGCCATCACCACGACGGTCATTGTGGTACCCACCAACGACGATCCATTCATTAGTGCGACCACGACATCCTACACCATCGATGATAACCAAACGACGTCTCCCTTTGCCGATATGGTGCTGGACGACTATGATCAAGAAACAACCCTGACGGTAACCGTTACGCAGAAAACGGACAGCACGACTACGGATACCACCCAAGCCAATGGTGTTTTGAGCGATACCCAAAGCTCCGTTAACTTCTCCCACTCCGCTGGCGTATATACCTTTTCCGGAGATCAGACGAGCGTTACCACGATCATTCAAGGACTGCTCTTTACGCCGACAAAGGATTTGGTTGAGGTTGGGCAGTCTTTCGATACGATTTTTGACGTCAATATCGAAGACGAGAATACGGCGACAAGCGGTGTTTATTCTCCTTCTACGACCGTAACAACGAATTCTGTAAACGATATTCCGACGCTCAGTTTGTCGGGTATTACGTCCAACACACTCACCTATCAAGAAGCGACGATTACCTCCTCTTCGGCCAATTCTACGCTGGTGGCACCCCATGTAAACTTCGGAACCGTCGCGATCGCCGACGACGATTTAAACGATGATCTGACGGTGACCATTTCCTTGAACCAAGTCAATTGGCCGGCGGATGGACGAGCGCCAGATGCGGAAGATTACTCTGGTACCGCGACCAATCCGGATGCGGGGATAGCGAATCCACCCAATTCAGAAGTCACCGTCGTCGATGTTTACGGTGGAACCCTTAGCTTGAGCTGCGGCGAGGGCTGTAGCAATCTGAACTTTGCGGTGGGAGACGGTCTAGAGGATACAACAATGACCTTCACCGGTCCGGATCTCGATGTTGAAAGCGCTTTGACCAACATGTATTTCAAGCCCAATGAAACACAACATCCAGGGTCGGATTACAACGGGGACGGTGTAAGCGATTACGATCTTACATCAACCGTAACCATACAGGTCTCCGATGAAACCGCCACGACAGCGAGCAATATCAACATCACAGAAACGGTAACGATTGCGCCGGATTCTTCGACGTTAGACGATGATCCGCCCGAAGCGATTCTTACGTACTCGACGAGTTGTAATCCGATTTCTCTGACGTGTACGTCTGCGACGCTCTACGCTGGATGGTCCTATGATCCGGACGTGCAAGATAGCTCGAATGTCTTGCAGTATTGGTTCTATATGCAGCCGGGTTTTGCTTTGACGGTCGACTGCGATGGTGTCACAACGGTTATGTCCGATACCAATCCGTGTGTTCTCGCCACGCCAGTGCTGGATGTGAACGTAAACGCGGTAACGGGCAGTGCCTTCCGTTTGGAAGTGGTATCCGGTTCACTAACCTCGGATCAAACCGCGGATCTATACGACGAAACCACCATCGATATCCCGAATCAAGATCCATCGGTACGTCTGTATCACGGCCAAATCGACTGTTCACCACTGCACTACAACACGGTATATGTCGATGATCAAGGTGACAATGACGATACGAACGACTGTTTCTGTGCCACTGCGGCCGGAACGGACACGAATTGCTTTGAAGCCGACGACGATGCCTGTTCGAGCAGTGCCGATCGCGTCGAAGTCTTAACGGCAAACAACATCGAATATCCCCTAAACGTCTTCAATGGATTTACAGCCTGCGGTTACGATCCAGACGGAGACCCTCTTACCTATCGTTGGGACTGGGCGGAGTCTACGGGCAATCTCGATATTACAGATTGTGCGAGTACGGATACAAAATGTGCGCGCGTAGAAGGTGTGGAGGCCGACTTGACGGCGACATCCACGAACACCGCATCGACGAGCGTGACCAAAGAAGAGACCTCGATCTGTTACTGTTCATCTTCCACCTGTGATGTGGACGCGGATGGTGATGGCGTCTCAGACTGCTTGACCGCCACCGGGAACATTTGTACTCCGTACGATGAAGATGGAGATGGTTTGGGCGACACCTGTGACACCAATGATACGTCGACGGTTTCGATTACCAATCAATATACGGGGGTTACCGTTAGTGTGGGCTATCTTTCAGATTCTGCCTACGTTCAATCGTCGCAAGTCGATGTAAGCATGGTGGATCGATCTTCTCCGGTTTCGATCACCGGTTCGACGAAACTGCAGGTTTCGGTCTTTGACGGAGAAGATATAGAGACCACGTCGGTACAAGTCTATTTCTGCTCAGCCTTCTTTGGGGATTCAGACAACGATGGCTATGGAGATCCCAACGACTATCAAGCGGACTGTACGAACAATGGTACATACTATGATCAAAACGGTGACACATCCACGACGTTGAGTACAACCTTGCAAACCTTCAGCCAGTCGCTGGAGAGCTTCCGAGGCATTGACTGTTCGGACGATGCCTCGGTTACCGATGTGATTTACGATGGCAGTACCTATACGAATAACGATACCAAAACCTACCCCATATCCTCCACCGTAACATCGTATACGGCTGCCGAAGTTGGAGAATACATCAATTGGTATTTGGACTACGATAGCGACTATTACGGCAACGACACGCAAACCGGTTACTATCTCCAAGCCGATTTTACGACGATGGATACAGATAACGATGGTACCCTCAGTGCAACGGAAATCGATTCCAGCATCAGTACCTACTACTTTGTCGACGAAGACAATAACGGCTACCTCACCGCGGATGAAACGATGCCCATGGTGTACGGAGATACAGATGGAGATGGAATTGCCGATCGCTGCTACACGTCTATCGATACGATAGACGGGTCGAACACCAGCGACCAAGGTGTTACGAAGCAGTACCACATTGTAGATTCGAACGGCGCTTATTACAACTATCTCCTCAACAACGATGACTGCAACGATTGGTCGACCTTTGTAGATGGTGGCGATAACTCCTTTAGTTCTCCCGAGCAGAATCCGGAGACCACTTGGTACGCGGATTTCGATAATGACGGATATGGTGCCGGTGCTGCGCATGTAAACACCAACGTCTACATGGATAAAGACCTCGATTGTTATTGCGACAGCGGTTGTAGTGGTTGTGTATCCAAGAGCAGCAGCGATGGTTCTTCAACCGGAGCGTGTTCGGCGACGACACTACCGCTGTGGGGCACGACGACAGATACCGACAACGGAAACTGTTGGTCCTTTGCTTCAGCAATTCAGCAGTGCAACAATCCAGAATCTGCGGCGGGCGGCAGTGTCGGCGTTGGTCTTGGTGTCACGCACGATACGGTTAACAGTTCGTACACAACGGGTGTAAATGTTTCTTGGTTGCTGGATAGCACCGTTGTAGACTGCCATGACGGGCGCGCTGACGTCAATGAAGATGTACTGGAAGTTTGCGACGGGGCAGACTTTGACGAAAACTGTAACGGTCTCTCTGACGACAACGATCCGGGTGTTAGTAACGCCTTTACATACTACCAAGATGCAGATGGCGATGGATACCCCAACTCCAATTCCTATGTCAATAGTTGCGACGGTGGTGCGGATACCGACTACATGTTGGTTTATCCCTATGTTCCCTCCTCGGTGCTTGACAGCCTCGGAAACCCGGTTGATAACTCCGCAGAGGACAGCGACTACTGTATCTGTCCAGAAGGGAGTTGCAGTTACAATTGTCGCTTAGTGAGCGATTTGTCTACTTGTACGGCCAACCCAGACGCCGCGACGACTTGTCAAACGTATCCTGCCTTGACGGATCCATACGATCCCCAAGAAGACGACTTTGATGATGCGGATGTGGATACCTATGCTGAGGTCCACTTCAATAATTTCGCTTTCGACTGTGACGACACCGATGAATTGGTATTTCCAAGTGCTACAGAAGGATGCGACGGGGTTTTGAACGACTGTAATTATCTTTGTGGTCAAGATGATGCTGACAACCCAGCCACCTGTACCTCCTACACCGCGACCATTCCGTCCGACGAAATCGATTTGGATAACGATTCTTACGTCGAGTGTGGTTTTGAAGGCGGCACCTGGAGAGGGGCGACCGCGCCGAACGTCGGCGTGGACTGCTCGCCAACGGATATAAACGTTTATCCCAACGCAACGTCCTTGTGCGATGGTCAATACAACGATTGTTCCTTGTGGGTCAACGCATACAAATACGCATATGACGATTGTTACTGCGACAGCGACACCTGTGACGGAATATGCTTGACCGCCAGCGGTGACAGTTGCACGGCGACACAGTATTCATATGAAGTCCTATTCAACAATTCCCAAAATATCTGCTACTGCGCTGCCATCGACACGGACGATAACGGTACCCTCGACGACTACGACAATACGGATTGCGTCGATTCAAGTGGTGCGGTATGTACGGTCACCTACGTCGATTCCGACGCTCTTCTTACCAACTCTTGTGATATTGTATCCGGTATGACGTTCAGCCCCGGGGCGCCTCTTGACCAGCAAGACAACGATGGAGATTGCTACGTCGATTGTTACACCGGATCGGGCTCTTGGAGAGGCGGGGATTATCTGCTCGGCTCTTCTTGCACGACCCTCGCAGTCGGCGAGGATTGCGATGACGGCGATGTTCTCGTTTTCCCCGGCGCAACGGAGATTTGTGACGGTCAGTTCAACAATTGTAGCGACGGCAGTTATCTGGCGACCAGCGCACCGTCGGACGAGCTTGACGATGATGCGGATGGCTATGTGGATTGTGTTGCCTTCGATTCGACGAATTGGGTTGGAGATTCTTCTGTCTCGGGTGGTGACGATTGCGATGACACCGATCTGACGCGCTATCCCACTGCGCCTGAGGTCTGCGACGGCCAGTTCAACGACTGTGAGAATCCATTGCTCGATGCGTTTACCGGTGCGGTCGGAGAAGACTGTTACTGTACCGATGACACGATGAGTAATTGCCGAACCATTGCGGGAGAGGTCTGTACTCCCTCTGGCGATGTTGCCGAACTCACGATACCCGAAACGATTACGGCTGCGGATGGCTCCGGAACCGCTGCGTACACATATCAGGCGCTCTCTTGTTATTGTCCTGATACCGACTGTGCCCTCGATATCGATGGCGACAGCATTTCCGATTGTCTGAATTCAGCGGGACAGTTCTGTGAACCCGCCAACACGGTCACAGCGGGATATGCGGATAACTGTCTGACCAATCCAAATGTTTTGGTCGGTGTATCACGCGATTTCTATGAACTGAGCAGCGCAACGGCGTACACGTCTCCGTTGGTTGAGATCGATGACGACAATGATAATTATGTAGACTGTGTATACAACGCGGATACTTGGGTTGGTCCTTCTCGGATCATTGGTGGTTCGGACTGTAACGACGATCCCAACAACAATGGAGAACACGTGTATCCAGACTACGGGGTGGAGCGTTGCGACGGGATTTTCAACGATTGTTCTGCTGCGACATACCAAGCGGACTCCGCACCTGATGACGAGCTTGATGACGACGCCGATGGGTATGTCGATTGCAGCTACTCTTCGACGATTTGGATCGGTTCCGATATCGTGATCGGTGGAGACGACTGTGACGACAGCGATGTAAGTGTATATCCGTTGGCGAGTGAAATTTGTGACGGTCAGTTCAACAATTGTTCCGACATGAACTATGACGCAGCGTCTGCGCCAGCAGACGAACTCGATGCGGATGCCGACGGCTACGTCTCTTGTACCAAGCCGGATGGCATCACTTGGCAAGGCAGCAATGCGGTTCAGTACAGCGACTGTAACGACAGCGACGCCAATACATACCCAACGGCCAGCGAGATATGCGACTCGACGTACAACAACTGTACTCATCCGGCCAATCCGGACTACACCGACGCAATTACCGATAGCTCTGGAGCTGATGTTACCGCGTATCGCGCTCATGACGATGATTGTTACTATCTCAACAGTGATTGCACCTACGATACCGATGGGGATCTCAGTGTAGATTCCGATAGTAATGGCCAGTTGCTCGCCGTAGATATCTCTTCGGGCGGTGCCTGTTCGGTTACGGATCTCAATGCGGATAGCATCGCAGATTCTTGTCAAGGCGGTGTTTACAATGGTGTTGTCGGCAGCTGCCTGTGTAACTCGGATTGTACGGATTGCTATGACGAAGACGGAAATTCCTGCGACGTCTCAGCGGACGATACATGCGTGCGAGAGATCAACCAAACGGGTTTGACTTTCGATGCCGCGGCGACGAATCAAAATACCTACAATTACGTTAAGGTCGACTGCCTGTGTCCGACACCGGATTGTTCCTTCGATAGTACGGGTGACGGAAACGGTGACTGTTATACCCCTGATGGTCAAATGTGTGATTCTGTGGCATCTGTTAGTGCGAGCAACACCTTTAATAGTTGCGTCTCTACGGATACGAGCCTTTTCTTTGCGAGTATCTTCACCGATAATTCGGGAGACCAAGAAGAAACGCCCTTTGAAGAACTCGACAAGGACGGAGACAATCACGTTGAATGCGCGGAGTTCGATCAGGCAACCTATCGCGCCGGCGGGGGAAGCTTCTTGGTTACCGCTGGACTCGACTGCGATGATAATGATGGATATGTGTTCCCGGATGCACCCTCGATCTGTGATGGACAGTACAACGACTGTAACAACGCGAGTTACTCTGATGCGGGCGTGAATCCAGCAGCAGATACGCCAACAGACGAGTATGACGATGATGGCGATGGATATGTAGACTGCGCTATCGGCTCCACCAACAGCGACAACGATTCGGGTCCTTGGAGAGGAAGTACGCAACCCTTCCCGTTCTACACGGCTCTCTCGGCGACGGGTAGCATCGATCTGAGCACGGCAACCAACATATATTACTCAGAGTGGACAGACGCCTCCAACAACACGTTTAATGGGTATTACCTTGCATCCGATTGTTCCGGAGATTGCATCCAGTTAGATGGGTCTGCTTGCAGTGGTGCGGTTGTCGACATCAGCAATTGTACCGCCCGCGCACTGAGCGATTTGACCGACTGTAAAGACGATGATCCGGATGTGTACCCGTTTGCGGAAGAGCTTTGCGATTTCAAATACAACGATTGCACGGATAGCGACTACTCTGATACGGGCACACCCGATAATGAATTGGACATCGACGGCGATGGTTATGTACAGTGCGATGCGTTTAATACCGCGGAGTACGACTGCAACAACAACGATGCGACGGTATATCCAACGGCAGCAGAGGTGTGCGACGGTCAGTACAACGACTGTACAAATACGGATTACTCTCTCTCTTCTGCTCCAGAAGATGAGTTGGACGGAGACGGTGATGGATATGTCGACTGCGCATATGACGCATCGACATGGCTCGGTAACGAGTATGTTTTCGGTGGTTCGGATTGCGACGATGCAGATGCTTCGACCTATCCTTCCGCGCCGATTTTGTGCGACGGGAAGGACAATGACTGTGATGGTGTCATAGACGCAACGGAAATCGATGATGACCAAGATGGCTGGGTCGAGTGTACACGAACCGCGACGCTCGACTGGAGTACCGGTGATGCTCCCAACGTTCACTGGGGAACCGACGAGTGTAAATGTGCGGACCAAGATGATTGCGAAGGGGCAAAAGAGACGTGTTTGCTGAATTCAGACAAAGAGACTTCTTGCTCTCCGGCGTCTTGTGATCCCATCGTGGAGCTCGTACTGGTCGATTGTGATGACAGTGCCGCGGACACGCATCCTCGAGCAGGAAGGCTGGAGCGTCGAAACGATTCGTTTGACTCACCGTTGTCTCCCATATCCGATCCCTTTGCCTGTATGAAAGACTCCGATGGTGACGGATATGGTGACTACGCGCCGAGCGGAGATATCGAAGCGGGCAGTGACTGCAACGACGATCCGGATAGCGATGGTGATGAGGTTCATCCGTACCAAGACGAATCATGCGAAAGCGATGAGCAAATCGACTCGGACTGTGATGGATCGGTGAACACCGCCCGCGCACCCTATGTTTTGCTTGATCCTCTCGTCAATCTGTACCGAGATGATGATGGAGACGGTTTTGGTAAAACCGATGAAGCCGCAACGCCAGCGTGTGAAGTAGCCGAGGGCTTTGTTGTCAATGCGACGGATTGTGACGATACGAACGCAGGGGTTTATCCCGGCGCAGAGGAGATCTGTGATGGTATCGACCAAGATTGTGACAATACCATAGATGAAGCGGATTCCCTCGCAGAGCAGTCGGTGTCTTTGTGTATCACGATGTACCGCGACGTCGACCAAGACGAATACGGAGACTCCACCGTCTTTGAATGTCTGTGTCAAGAGGGTACATCGACTTCGGTTGAGCACGATAACTACGATTATGTCATCAATGGCGGTGACTGCTATGATTTCAACAGCGACATCAAGCCTTTGTCTTGTGCAGATGGGATCGATAATGACAAAGATGGATTTTCCGACGAAGACGACTCCGAGTGTTACAACGGTCTTCAAGAAGGAGCGTTGATCCTTGCCGATGTTTCCGATATATCCGAGCTTTCCGATGCGCAACTGGAAGAGTACAAGGAAGTTCCGACGGAGAAGATCGACGGCCACGACAACGATTGCGACGGTCGGGTAGCCGCCATTGAATTGGACTGCGACGACGACGGTGCGTTCCCGATGCTACCGGTACCGGTAACATCGGAGAACAACTACAGCTTTGAACGAGCAGCCGATGTTGGATTGGACGCGTGTGACGGCCTAGAAAAGAGTCTGAGCTGTTGGGGAGAGAATCTCCGACTCGAGTGCGATACGATTACCGCAGAGGTTTCCGGCAGTACGGTGAGTTACGACGGCAGCGGACTGTGGATGTTGAAGGTCAGCGAATCTGCCGACGGCTATGGCGGTCGTTATGATGGTGGTTATCGCGACTACGACTCCACACCTTCGTGTTCATCGACGGATGACGATTGCGACGATCATTGTTCCTCTCGCTGCTCCGGTCAAGTGGAGACTTGTGACGGTTTGGATAACAACTGTTCGATGACAACGGCGGGTTCTGGTACAGAGGGTATACCCGATGCACTCAACAGCGACGTACCGATCTACGGAACCATACGGCCCGAAGAAATCGACATCGATTCCGATGGATATCTGAGCTGCGATGATTTCTCCTTGAGTTCCGCAGAAACGCAGGTGACAGTAACTTCTTGTTCCGACTCGATTGTAACGTCCGAAGGCAGCGATTGTAATAACCTTTGCTTCTATACCTCGCCGTCTGCTGAGGAGCGTTGCGATGGCTTTGTTGGGGTCTGTGACGGTGACAGTGTAGAAGCGACCGACGCGGATCGAGATTCCTATAACACCTGTGGCGCATGGGGGAATGATGAATCAGAACTGACGGAAGATCTGTTCGTTTTGGTTTGGCTAAACAACATCAACTGGGACGAGCGCGGATCGGATCCCGTCGTGCTGCAAAAGCCCAATCCGCCCACGGATGGACTGACTCCGGAAGAGGTGGCGGCCAATCGCGTTGCTGATTTGATGGACGAACAAGACTCTGCGATCGCGGATTCCGGTTACGAAGAAGATGATTCCGCAGATCTGTTTGTCGATCTGGATAACGTGATGCCGATGAGTGGTACCGATGGGATATCTCTCGCAGATATGGTTCCGTTGATTCCACCGCGACCCAATGCACCGGACTGTGACAATTATCTGCACGATCAGATACAGACCCTTATCGGTGTTGAAAATTACGTCACGTTGATGAGTAATATCGACAACTTGGACTCGGATACAATCCAAAGCACGCTTCTCGATGTATGTGTGAACGAAGATTACGATCCGGAAGTGGATGCGGTAGAAGACAAGTTCAACTGTGCGGTTGTACGAATCTCTCTCTCTGATCTCATCGATGAGCAGACGTACGACACCATCTCAGAACGAAGCAACAACTCGGCGTTCCCCGATAGCTGCGAGGAGAAACCGGAACAATGGTTGGCCCGCTCTATGTGGCAGCAAGATCGGATCTTGGCATCGCGTCAGATTGTCGTCGAGTGGGAATGTCTCCGTATGTACGGTCGCGGTTGCGAAAGAATTAGCGACGATCAAACCTTTGACGATGATTGGCAGTACTCGATGCGAGATGCATCCCGCTGGTTACAAGACGATCAGATATGGTGGAAGGAAATCGGACGATTCAATGCAGAGCCAATCACGGGGGGAACCCTCATGTCGTGTTGGGGAGATCCCACCGATCCAACGCAATCTTTGTCTACCAAAACAGGTGGAGATTGTAATGATGATGATGCATTATCGCACCGAGATAATGCAGAAGGACCGGGCGATCTTATTGGATTATATCTGACGGGTACGATGGCGGATTGTTCGACCTGCTTGGATGGAATTGATAACAACTGCGATGGCAATATCGACTGTGCAGATCCCGCCTGTGCGCAGTGTTTTGTTGGTCAAGGTGTTGGTTGCGGTGGTGGCGCAGAGTCTCCTTGCATGCAATCAGGTTGTTCAACTCCGAGTACAATTGGAAATCAACGCTTGTATCGTTCGCTCGTTCTGATTATGCTAGCTCTGGGAGTTGGTGTTTACAGACGGCGTAGGAATTAATGAAGTGGTTAATATGTTCAAATAAACAGGGAAGACCGTATGCTTTTGAAGCGGCTTCTATAAAGGGGTCTATTCGAAACGCATTAAGCGATCTTCTCTCGCTCAAGCAGCTGGTTGCCGCGGAAGAAGAAGAGAGCGGTGCCGAACAGTTGCGCTCTCGTCACACCAACCATCTATTTCCGGGTCTCTACCTGATTTTGAAGGATGATGGCGAAAGTTTTCCGCAATTGGTTGGTTTTTGGGTCGTTTTTGGACATCACTACTTGGAAGATGGCCCGCAAGGAGCCCCAGACAAAGACCCACCATATGCACAAGAGATCCTCGAAGCGTTGACCGAGGAGGTTTGGTGGGAAAATTATTTGGTATATCCTCGCGAGGGTAAAGTCTGGCATCCGCTAATCGTATTAAATTGGCCGAGTGACCTCTCGTCCCGAAGCCGATTGGCACCCCCGGGTTTGGCTTTACCGAGTTCGGAATTCGCAAAGGGTTCCGAAGTGGATCTCGAGCCCCAATCTTGGTTGGAACGCTATGAAACGGAGCCGATGATCGAAGAGGTCTCCGAAGAAGTTCGTCCGGTACCAGAAGATGAATGGTCAGATCTACCACCCAAGCGATCGTTGCTGTTGGTGATCAAAGCCAAGTTGCGTAAGTCTTCCTTGTATCACGAAGGATGGTTCAACATGATTCATCCCCAGTTTTTGGGGGATGAAACGGACAAGACCGTGTTGGGTTTTCCCGAATGGCTGGAAAAAGCGATCGAGCAGCAAGAGTATGAAGAAAGCGATCGAGAGGGTCATTTCTTGGGACAACCGATGGAATTGCCCGACAAAAATGTTGCTTTTCCCGCATCTGGTTGGTTGACGCGTCGCTTGGAAATATGGCCGTTGTATCCAAAGGAGATACGGCACGCGATTCTAATGCCAAGAGATGTGGGAAGTCGCGCTTGGGCGCAGTTCAAACAGGCCAGTGGTATTGCCATGATCGTTTTGACGGGGATCGTATGTTTGTCCCTCATCGTACGCATTGCTACTGAACCTCGTATTAAGTCTCTTCCCGAACGTCCTCCTCCAGATCCACAACCGGCTCTTTCGTTGTGTTCTCCCGACTATGAGCGATTTATCGAAGAATTTCGCTGTCAGATTACACATTTTGCAACCGAAACCGAAAAAGACCAAGCGGTATGTGGCGATCCCAATTCGAAAACGATGAGCTTGGCACTATCGATGGACAAACGGAACCTTCAAGCGGCGTATTGCGGCATACGAGATCGCATAGATGACGGTTGGGTCTAC
This sequence comes from Myxococcota bacterium, assembly GCA_036127535.1. GTDB lineage: Bacteria > Myxococcota_A > UBA796 > UBA796 > UBA796. Next base: position 13,107 of record JAYYRF010000461.1, read on the forward strand.
AAAAAAGATCCCATCGCAGTGGACTATGGAACCATCGCCCTCACCAAAGCATGTTTCAATGTTTTGGGCTGGCCATACGAATATTCTATCGATTTTGCCGTAGCAGATCGCGCTGGTCAGAGCGTGAAACAGAAAGTTCCGGTTCCAAGTCGTTTCTTTGGTGGTAATCTAAGCGTCCAGCAATTGATCAACATTCGAACCGAGCTGAATTTGGCGTGTGATGAAATGAAGTTTCGCATGGAAAATCGAGTAGAAGGGTCGATTTTTGCGAGTTTGGTCGGTGATGTTCGTCCGAAGGCGCTCAGCCCAAAGCGATCCCAAGAAGAGGGGTTTGCCCTGCGGGAGTTTTTAGCGGCCTCCGCAAAAAACGACATTGCGGACAAAACGGGCAAAATATGTTTTGAGCGAGGAATGTTGTCAAGTCCGTATTCGATTGAACGGTATAAATACATCTGTGCCGCAAAAATAGAGAACAGCAACGCCTACAGCAACAAAAAAGATTTCGACTTTCCCATTTGGCAAAAATTAAACCGAGATGAAGACGGAACGGCCTGCTCTCCGATTCGTTCGGTCAATAACCCAGGAAGAGATCTCAACAGTTGTTCGATTGTGGCGCAGTATGAACGTGCACGTTTTGGGGCTTACCCGGAGCAAGATGTAAAAGATCGTTCAAAAGAACCAAATTTGACGGTTCCAGCATCGTCGCCGTCTTCGTTATGGCGCTGTCACAACAAGTTGGGTTACCGAGATTCTTTGCGTACCAAGGATGTAAAAACGTTGTGGGATCTATCATTACCAATCCCGAACAACTACAATATTTCCGGTGCGGGCGTACAGCGTCAAATACAACTCGATGCCGGTTTGCGCGCGATGGAACTCAATCCAGATATCCGAAAGAATTTGGGGTCATGTTGGGATGTTGTTGCGAAGCGACTCAACAAATACACTCCTGTTCATCCTCTGTTGGCCGATTTAGACGATGGAACGTGGCCTACGATGGAGCAACAACTTTGTGGCCAAGTTTGCGCCACCTACTATCACTTTCAAAAACCCGAAGGTGGAAAAATCGCCAATTGGATCACCCGCGAAAACGATCTGCGAGAATGTATACACGATGGTCCCCCGGCCGGCGCAAAGAGGAGTCGCGGACGTCTCGACCGTCTTCTCCTTCCGTGGAACTTTGATCTGCGCGACGAGTGGGTTGTGGCCAAGGATGAGCACGTGTGCGCCTTTAATTTGATCGCACAGGGCTTCTTTCCAGAAGGGTATTTGGTGGGTGATTTATTAGCCCCGGCCTTTGCGGGTTCCACAACCGATACCGATAAAATTGCCGGTGGTGAAAGCGGTGCGGCGTACAAAGCGGTTCAAAGTTTGAGTCGATACGGACAAACGAGAAGCCGTGCCAGCTGTGCTTACGCGGCATCACAGTGTTTTGCAAACTTGATAACGGAATCGATGAAAGGAGATCCGAAAGAGAACGAAGCGGATACGACCAAATGGAAAAGCAATTTTCAAAATTTAGTTCTGTCGCTCTCGCGTCTTAGCATTCAAGATGTAGATAAGAAGTTGGAACCGAATCTTTCCGATGAAGGATTGGCCGTTGTCAAAGGGGATGTGCGCAATCCGTGGTGTCGTTTGGTTCACCCGTATTTAGATCTCGACGGACTTCCAGAAGGTCAGTTGGACTTACCGTGTGCGATGGGTGTAGATGATGCGCAGCAAAATGCCGAAAAAGCGCTGGACACATTGGTCAAACGATATGGGGCAAATTGATGTTGTTCTTTGAAAAATTACAAAGGCTGGCACTAAGGGGGTTGAAGACCAATATAGATCTGATCGCCCTGTGGGTTTTTTACATTGCCCTTCAGCCCTTGATTCCAGTCGATAATATCTTGGCTCGCCCGGATTTAATCCCTTGGCTTATGTTTTGTCTTTCCGGTGCTTTATTTCTGCGAGGAAAGCGATACGGAGACGGCCCACATATTTCTTTGACCCAAACGAAGAGCATTGCCGGGCGAATCCTACAGCGAATTGTGATGGTTGCAACACCGCTGATATTGGCTTTTTGGTATGACCTAGGGGCGGCGTTACATTTGCGACAAGAGGTCTCTTTTGTTGGTACAGCGCTTACCCCCGCCGCGCTCACGGTTTTGGCGCTGATCTTCTTAAGGCTCTCGGTATCTCACGGTAAAACCGCTTGGAATCCTCCTGGTCTTCCCAGTTGGCTTATATGGGGTTTGGGACTTGTTCTCGGTGTTGGGAGTGCAGTATTCTTAGGTTATGCAGCACACAATCGCTACCCAATTCCAACGGAAGCATTTTTATTGGGCGTCGCATTTTTGTGTTCTGGCGCGGTCGTGGGACGAGTGCAAAATTTACGGCAACGTCTCGCTTCTGGATCGAAGGATGGAGGCGCATATAGCCCAAGTGTCTTTAACTTTCTGTTCTCTTCCGTTGGGTCGACTTTTGGTCTGTGGGCTCTTTTTCAAATCCAAGAGCTTTTGGGGTTGGGCAAAGACGTTTCGTTTGAACAGGCATTTGTACCCGCAGCGTTTATCGTTGCATGGGCTGCGGTCGTTTGGCCCAAGCGCGTCCCCATTGCCGTTACCTGCGTTTTGCACGAGATCATGCCGGCCGGTGGGGGAGACAAGACC
>JAYYRF010000462.1:0-2893 GCA_036127535.1 Myxococcota bacterium
TGATGAGCTTTTCACCCTTTATCTTTTGACCCTTGCTCACATAGAGAACGCCGCTTCGCACTTTGTCGGTAAGAACCTGTAGCAAACCATCACTCACACCCACCCCCCGAAACTCGAGTACCGCCAAACGAACTTCGGCAAAGGACACTTGGGGGAAAAATAGAAGCAGGAAGCAAAGGAAATAACGAAACATGGAAACCCCTGGCGTTATCTTACCGTATCCAATCACAACGCGACGGGCAAAGAGTGATGATCTCTCCGATCACAAGAATGGCAAGCACTCGCAGAGGTGCTCTTCACGAAGGCGGGCGTTTATTTTTTCTCCAACACATCCGCCAAATCTTGGCGGCCCAATCGACGGAAGTAAGAGTACCCCTCCGACTTTTGCCCAGCATCCGCGAAGAAGCGAACCAAGTCCTTAAGCGACTCTTCTTGGAGGGTGAGCTGATTCCGGTCACCACTTTGCGCTCCGGCTTGTGCAACCGAGACAACATGTTTCATCGTTTCAATGGCTTCGTTGTAAGCTTGAACGTTGTAGTAGCACCAGGCGAGTTTATAAAGGGCAAAACCGTATGTAGAAGAATTCTTGTATTCTGCCGCCTTCTTGTATGCCGCCAAAGACCTCATAGCATTGTTTCTTTCAAAGTAGTATTCTCCGATATTCACATACGCATTGGGAAGATACCGACTTCTCGGGTACTCCCTTGTGAGGCGCGAAAACTGTTTTACGGCGCGATCGGCCTGTTTTGTCTCTACATAAGCCGACCCGAGGTAGAAGAGAACTTCATCGGCTCTTGCATAACGAGGATAGTCACTTAGAATGCGAACATAGCCGCTTATAGCCTTCTTTTGCCAAGAGAGACTCTTCGCATGGTCTGGTTTTAGTGCATTTGTATCACACCCCTTTGTATTGAAGCATTTGTCGTATTCTTTTTGGAAAGACTCCATTTCGTTGAAGTGGTAGTACTGACCCTCTTGGAAATATTGCTCCGACAAGCGAAACAGCAAGGCCGCTTTCTGGTCTCCTTGTACCTTTCCTGTTACCTCCTCTAGTTCTTTGATGTACTCCAAACGCTTTTGATGCGCTCGCTCACGCATCATCCTTCTGGTTTCTTCCGTTACCACCGGGTCGACGGTACGCGAGGGCTTGTCGGCTGATTTCTTGGACGAGGTGGATAATTCAACCGAGATTTTTTTGACCTTTTTTTCTTTCAGACTGAGCGATACCTCCTTTTCTTTGCCCTTGTACTTCACCTTCAGGGTCTTCGAACATACCGGAACTTTAAAGGTGCCCGGACTCTCCCCTACATTTTTTCGATCGACCAAAACCGCGGCAGAGACATCGTTGCCTTTTTCGTCGCGTACCGAAACCTTGATCGCCGATTGCTTCTCTTTGAGAGGATAATCCTTGATGACCTGCGTCTTTCCGGCTTTTAGCTGAAAGGTATAATCGCTTCCTTTGTAGCATTTGTCCTTGACCGAAATCGTATACTTCCCCGCATCGATTTCCTTTTTGGGAATGGGACTTTCCCCCAGCGGTTTTTTGTTGATGACAAAGGAAACGCCGTCGACTTTGGCCCGCAAATCCAAAAATCCAAACTTGCGTTTTAATTCGGCTTTGTAGGTTTTTCCCTTGGCGATCTTCATCCGTTTCTTCCACGGGAAGTATCGCTCTTTTTGGATGTTGATATTGCGCGAGCCCAATGCCACTTCTTTGCTGCACGGGGTAGCGGGACACACCAACACGCCATCGACCATAACGACCGCCCCCTCGGGCTTCGACACAAAGGAGACGATCCCACTTTTTCCATCGCCACCGACGACCCACTCTTCCTCCTCTTCCGCTCGGGCAAAACCGTCCTCAAAATTAGCGGATGAGCCACTGTTCCTTTGAACCGACGGGGAGAGATTCAGCCCCACCTGAAACACGGACCCACCAATTTTTTCGGCACCCGAAATGAGCTCTTTATCGGATTCGGTTTTGAGACTTTCACTCGCCAAGAGATTGTTGTCCGAAGTCGAGTGCATCTTCACGCCCAAAATATAGAGGGAGCCAACCTTGGTAAGGTTTCCGGAAATAACGTAGTCTGCACCGATGTTTTTGGCGATTTCCACCTCACATTCTCCAACGCAGTCCTCCGCCGATAACCCTTGGTCTTTGAGAACCTGCATCATGTTCTCTTTGGTCATAATGATGAGCTTTTCACCCTTGATCTTTTGACCCTTACTCACATGGAGCACACCGGTTCGAATCTCATCGGTCAATACCGAAAGCAAACCATCGCTGATCCCCACCCCCCGAAACTCGAGTACCGCCAAACGAACCTCGGCAAAGGACACTTGGGGAAATAGAAGAAGAAACAAACAAAACAAAGAACGAAACATAGAAAACCCTCGCATGACTTTACAATATCCAATCTCAATGCTACGGGCAAAAAGCAATCGTCAGATCCCCATCTCCAAGCAGTGGTGTCCTCGCTTACCCACGCATCCCCAAAAGCTACTTCTTGCGAAGCACTTTGAGCTTTCTCTTTATTTCGGCGTATAGCGACATTTCCGCACGATTTTGGGAGAGGAAGGCCGCATGGGTCTGCTTGCGAACCGCCTTCCGAAACAATTTCTTTTGCGCGTTGGAGAGGTGTACCACTTTCACACCGTACTGTTTTCGCATTGTCGCGACAAGAAGCTCGTTCATCGCTCGCACCTTCTTTCGTGCATATGCAGCCTCTTTGCGCGGCTTTTTCAACACGATCCGTTTCAAATCCGCGGGCAGAGAATCGATAAAGGATTGGGCGTATACAACCGCCGCCGGCTGGTAGATGTGCTCGGACATCGTAAAATGCGAAATGGCGAATACCCACCCGGCCGCAATGGAAAAAAGGGGCGTGTTATC
>JAYYRF010000463.1:0-2854 GCA_036127535.1 Myxococcota bacterium
CGTTGCGATACCGATCCTACGAGGCAGGAATGGTAATTTTCGTTTCCGACTCTGATCAAACAGACCCTCCACCTGCAATTTTTTTCGCAATTCGGCGAGCCGAATCAAATACTCTCCCAATCCCGCTTTTTCGATGCGGTAGGTAACAAAACTGTACGTTCCTCGCGGAGAGTACACGCTTAGGGTTCCTGAAAGACGAACTTTATCTCCAACCTTCGGCTGCCAAGTCATCGTTCGATTATTTTTGGAAAACATCACGCAACTGACGCACGAATCTCGATCTTTGATGTCAAAGTACCAATGTTTGGAACGATGATACTTAATAGAAGATACCTCCCCTTCGACCCATAATCGACCCAGTATTTTTAGCTGGCTTTCAATTTGGGCGTTGAGTTGTGAAACCGTCAGAGCCTTTTCCACCGAAGCGGCAGGAGGAAGCTGATGTGGCACGATACTACCTTTGGATGGAGTCGAGGAGATACAGTGTGAGATGGATAAACGCGAAGATATCCATGATGCATACGATTAATGATAGCACTAACGGACTCTATTTCACATAAATGACCTATATTTTTACATTCAATCTCCCAAATGAAAAGAGTGGCTGCCGAAGATAAGCCCTATTGCGCACGTTGAAGCCAAAGCGTGGCCGGTAGTGAAACCAACAAAAGCGAGACAATCCACGTGAGAGCCGCTCCCAACACAACCCCAAACATCGGGAACAGAAACAGGGCAACCAAGGCATAAACGGCCACGCTCCCACTACCGAGCATCATCGGCCCAACCGCCCCAATTTGAACCGATTCGCCCTGAGATACCCAAATCGATACCATCGTCGTCAAAAATATAGCGGGAAAAACGGAGGCAATCCCAGCAATCGCTCCCAAATGAGAGAGGCTAACGGAAATCCCAATGGCAATCCCGGCGAGTGCCGCCCTTGACAACAGCGTTAATATTCCGGTTTTATTTTTACCTTTGGGCGCAGGGGGATTATTGCGGCAAGCCCATATGCCAAAACCGAAAAGTATAAAGAGCATCACAAAGCTCAAGATCAATCCTCCCCATATCTTCTCGAGAAGTAGGAAAAAAAGGGCGGCAAAGAACCAAACCGACAAAGATAAACCGATCATGCAAGATAACCGCACTCCCAAAGAGACCCGGGGTAAGCGAGGGGGGAAGTACCGCCACGAGAACAGAAAAAGGGCATTGACCAACATACCGCCGGGAACAGCCATAAGGGCATGCTCAAATCCCTCTCCCTGTAAGAAAAAACCGATAGCGGCAGGAACAATGGTCGTAGGAATGGAGGCGAGAACACCGCCCAGCAGTCCCCCCAGACGCTCCACCGCAACCGTGGCCGCTATGGCGACCAATCCGGCAAAAATAGCCGCCCCAAGAGCCGTCATTGCCATTGCGGTTCAGGGAAGGAGATAGTGATAATACCCACCGCGGTAGCGGAATGTTTCGTCTTCGAGTTGAAGTTCCGCTATAAAATCCGCGCTGTGGTTAGCGGTTTGGATAAAAGGCTGAAATTCGGATTCCTCAACCGATCGATACAGCAGCGCCATACCTGAATCTTGATAGTTTTCATGTAGAGCGTATACAAACGTTGCATCGGCGAGAGAATCACACGTTCCATCGTTTACAGACGTTGTTTGGAGCTGAGCAAAGATTTCAACCTCAAAGAGGCATTCTTCACACAAAGGAGAAGCGACCTCCTCTAACCTGAGTTGCCAATCCAACTGGCACTCATATTCATCGGTTTGTTCCGAACGCTCTACATAGGTATACTTTTCGATACCGCTGCCTTCTTCGTCCGTATCGCTAGGAACCTGAAAACTACCTTCCCAAAGACTCGTATGGTAAACGACGGGTACCGTGGCCGTATCATACACATATCCAGAGGAGTCCTGAACAATCTCACATCCCGCACAGAACAAAGCAAAGCAAAGTAAATATCTATGAGACATTCTGACCTCTTTAATGTGAATGTAATGTAATCTATGATGCTTCTGATGCCAATTTAGAAGAGAGATAAAATGCGTATTGTACTGAAGTAGCAGTACACTTTCTCCAAGTGTTTTCATATTAAAATCCATATTATCGAGATTCATACGATATTATCAGTACACAAACTGTACTGAAAAGGAGAACCCATGAAACATTTATTATACTTCACCATCTGCTTGAGCATCGGATGTGAATACTCGATAAAACAAACAAGCGACAACGATGACCAGCAACAAATCAGCAGCAAAGCCGCGGCGAACGACTGTGAAAGTGTACTGGAAGAGTGCCTGTCCAATGGAAACGATGAATCTCTTTGTCAAGAAGATTATGATGTCTGTTCCCTCCTAAAATCGGACGAAGACGAACCGTTTGAAAGCGAAGAAGACAACGAAGAAGACAAGGAAGACGAGGAGAATGAAGAAGACGAAGAAAGCGAATGTGGTGACGAAGAAGACGAAGAATGGGAAGGACACGAAGAAGATGAAGAAAGTGAATGTGATAACGAAGACGAAGAAGAATGGGAAGAGCACGAAGAAGATGAAGAGAGCGAATGTGATGACGAAGAAGAGAGCGAGTGTGATGAAGAGCTCTTAGAAGACCTACTCGAGGAGTGTTATGCATCCTATGAGGAATGTATCGAGAACGAAGAAAGCGAAATCAAATGTGAAAGCGATGCCGAAGAGTGCTTTGATGCAACGGTAGAAGAAGCATGTCCCGAAGAGAACAAAGAAGACGAAGAGAGCGAATGTGATGACGAAGAAGAGAGTGAGTGTGATGACGAAGAAGAGAGCGAGTGTGATGAAGAGCTCTTAGAAGACCTACTCGAGGAGTGTTATGCATCCTA
>JAYYRF010000464.1:0-2871 GCA_036127535.1 Myxococcota bacterium
CATGCAAATGATTCGCGATACGTCTCCCTCTACGGAAGAAGTCGCAAATTTCCAAGACCAGTGTTCGGTGCGGGTTCAACCTATGCGATCGGAGACGGCGGTAGAGACAACGGCTCAAGTATTGAGTACTCGACTGCGTCCTTGTATCCAAACTCCTGCAATCCCTTTTACGGTTGTCCCGCTCTACTGGAATTGGTTACATCATTGTCCGGCATTTCAAATCTATCACCGTATTATGCGCCGGCATATATTATGAAGCTTTGAGGTTCATCATACACAACAAACATCTTTTACACGCCCAGATGTTACCGAACCGACATCGCTGAGCCTAACGGACGAACATCTCCAGTGCGTTGGTCGACGACCATGGCAGTCGGCTGTCGTAATAAAAGAAAGTATTGGTGTTGGGATCATCCAATGGGCATATATTTCCGTTGTTCAAAGAACTCCATGTAGGTCCTCGAGCATTGCCAGCCCATTGTCCATTCGGGTAACAGTAACTCGGCCCTCCCCCATCATTGTCCGTGGGGTGAATATAGAGATTGGTTGAGCAAAGAGCACTGCCACTAAACGTCCCAGCGGTCATTTCGTATTCATATCCGTCGATTACTGCACAATTGGACAAGGGTATATTTGCCTGAAAGTTGTACCAAGAGGTTGTACCGTCTCCAACGTCCTCATAGACCGCGTATAGAATTCCATCTTGAAAGAGTAAATCACTAAAATCGATATTGTACCAAGCGGTGGCCTTGTAATCGCCCGAAGAAGGAACCCCAAAAGTACTGGTATCGATGATGGTCGTTGCATCCAACGTGGTGTCGTTGTGATCGTTAACGGCGATTAAAGTCCATCCTCCCCCTTCCAGCGTCATTTCACAATAGACCTCTTCCGGGTCATCACCGGTGTTGTACCCATCTGCATCGATGTAGTAATACCCGCTACCGGAAGAGTATCCCTGGTTTAGGATATCGAGGCAACTCGTTCCATAGGTACAAAGATTGTTTTGATCGGGAAAAATCGATGAATTGGTGTCGTCGCAGTCGTTACCACCGCAAGATATATCGGAAAAACCATCCAAGTCGCTGTCGTTATCTATGAGTCCATCGCAGTTATAGTCTTCTCCGTCACACCCCTCAGCTTGACCGGGATTGTACATCGTTTCCAGATCATTACAGTCTCCGTCCTCTGCGACATACATGGGCGTAGGCGCTTCGCATCCCACTACAAAAATGCTTGAATCTCCGTATCCGTCGCCGTCATAGTCCAAGTACCAATTTTGATCGATTCCTTCGTCGACTTGACCGTTGCAATTGTTGTCCAAACTGTCGCACAGTTCGGGAGCTCCAGGAGACTTCGTCGCATCGGCGTCATCGCAGTCCGTACTGAGTTCGCTATAATTGCTGGGAAGACTACACCCGAGGATGCTATCGGTCGATATTCCATATCCGTCGCCGTCATCATCGAAATAATACGTATTTTGCACTCCTTCATCGACACTTCCATCGCAATTGTTATCTTCCTCATCACATATCTCTGTAGCCATCGGGGAAATGTCGTCTCGTAGATCGTTACAATCTTCGTCGTTGGCCGTATATCCACTCGGTTGCGTACAGGAGGTTGTGGTAAAGCCAGCATTCCCGTACCCGTCGCCATCGTAATCCAAGTACCACTCGACGGATCCGGTCAAGTTTGGATCTTGCTCGTCGGTCAGGTTATTGCAATCATCGTCTTTGCTGTTGCAGATCTCGGGGGCGGTTGGAAAGACCGCTCCATCGGCATCGTCGCAGTCACCACCAATTTCAGATTGCGACGAAGTCGGACTACATACATATTGCGATTGCGTGTCATCGCCGTATCCATCTCCGTCTGCATCAGTATAAACGAGGAGGGAGTCTACTGCCTCTTCCCCATCGGTATTGCCATTGCAATTGTTATCTATGCCATCACATTTTTCGATCGCGTCGGGATAGATCAAGCTGTCAGAGTCATCGCAATCCTCGCCCATGCTGCTGTACTCTTCTGGCGGTGAGCAAGCGGAAATCGATATATCGCTGTTTCCATATCCGTCTCCATCGGCATCGAGATAATACGTACTGTTGCCGTCTTCGTCGACATCGCCATCACAATCGTTGTCTTTTTCATCGCATATTTCAAGAGCGCTGGGATACACGTCGTCTTGGGTATCATCGCAATCATCGTTGTTCAATGCATAGCCGTCGAGTGCATCGCAAAGAAGCGTCGGGCTATCCCCGGCTCCAAAACCATCACCATCCATATCCAGATAATATTCATCACCGGTATCTTCGTCCGTTTCATCGTTGCAATTGTTGTCAATACCGTCGCAAACTTCCTCCGCCAGCGGATAAACGAGAGGATCATTGTCGTTGCAGTCTCCCCCATTGGGTACGATCCCCTCTTCCCCTTCACACCGGATTAGGCTTTGAGCGCTGTCTCCAAATCCGTCTCCGTCCGTGTCGATATAAAATGTAGAACCCACGCCTTCATCGATATTACCATCACAGTTGTTATCCACGCCGTCGCAAACTTCGACGGCACCGGGATTAATCAAGCTGTTGGTGTCATCACAATCTTCTGTGCTTGGAAATCCATCGGCATCGTTGTCGTATGAAATCTCTCCAGAAGGTTCTACATCAAAGGTCTTCACACTGCTTTCGCATGCTATAAGTGCAAAAATCGCGAAACGAATCATCATAATTGAATCCTCTCTATATACATTTTAAGTATAATTTCTATTTTCAATCCTCGCTTTTTCATTGCGAAAGACGGCGCATGATTTGGGCTTGTTTCCATTATGCCTATCCCATAAAGGGATCGTCTACCACCCGATATGCTCAGAAGAGACAACATGGT
>JAYYRF010000465.1:0-4186 GCA_036127535.1 Myxococcota bacterium
TAACCAAAGCACTGGAGGAGCATAATCTTCCCTACTCGTGTCTGTTCACAAACGGTGGTGCCATCGATATATCTTCGATTCCTGAATGGGGAGTCTACATCAACCGCATGTCTCCCTCTTCTCATACACGCGGCCATCAAAACGGCGTTCAATATATGAAAGAGTATCTGAGCGTTTTGGAAAGCTATAACTTACCCGTCATAAACGGCTCTCAATCATTTTCCTTTGAGCTGAGCAAAGTTCGACAACACGCCGCGCTGGAAGCTTTTGGAATTCGTACGCCCAAAACCATCGCTGTCGTTGGTACAGATGGACTGATCGAAGCGGCTAAAAAGATTTCTCCTCCCTTCATTACCAAGCACAACCAAGGTGGTAAGGGACTGGGAGTACAACTGTTTCACTCTCATGAAGCCTTCGAAAAGCACATACGAGAGTTCGGATTTGTCAGTTCTCCGGACAACATCAACCTAATTCAACAGTACATCAAACCTGCACAACCCTTCATCACACGAGTAGAAATCGTCAACGGTGTCTTTCAATACGCTATCCAATCCTCTACAAAGGGTGGCTTTGAGCTCTGCCCCGCAGATGTTTGTACTGTTGAAGACGCTTTTTGTCCCGCCGGCGAAAGCATCGACGAAGAGAAGTTCCAACTCCGCACAGACATCACCAAAGACCACCCTCTCGTACAAGAGTATATTAATTTCTGCCAAGAATATCGAATCGATGTTGCCGGAATTGAGTTTATCGAAGATCAAGATGGCAATCTCTTCACGTATGACATCAACTGTACGACAAACTACAATTCCAACGTGGAGTCCAAACACGGTTTTAGTGGTATGCACTCCATCGCTCAACTTGCCAAGCGGAAACTTGGAAGCGCCCACGGAATACATCTAAAGGCGCTGTAAATCCAAATTATCTCGATCGTCTACTTCACTGCTTTTCGCCGAAGAATACCCTGTACAGCATTGTGTGAAGAGAGGGCTATTGGCTGTGCAGTCCTCCTTTCATCCTTTTACCCTCTTCACCATGCGAGCCAATGGCTAAGAAAGCGACGATAATTCTTGACGTTCACACAAAATTAGATTTCTCTTAAGAGAGTCCCTATTATTAAATGAAAGGAAATATATTATGCATGCACACTTCTTGTTTTTTTGGCTGGGTTGTTCCGGCACTAACAAAAGCGCCGGTGAAAACTGCAGTGTTTACGATGCCGAACTCGAGCAAACATTCGACGATGATGACTGCGACGGCATACCGGACAATCTTCCGGACACGCCCGGAACGTTTGTGGACAGCGACGGTGATGGCGTATCGGATGAAACCGAACTTCTCATGGGAACCGATCCCAACAATGTAGACTCCGACGGTGATGGAAAGCCCGACGGCTTGGAAGACGCGGACGAAGACGGCATACCGGATGCGCAAGAGATCGAAATGGGAACCGATCCCAACAATGTAGACTCCGACGGTGATGGTATACCCGATGGTTACGGGGACTACGACGGTGACGGATTGAGCAATGAGGAAGAAGGTGCGCTGGGCACCAGCTCGCAAAACGATGACAGCGATGGGGACGGTATATCGGATTATGATGAGGTTTGGGTATATGGGAGCGACCCCACCGAAGCCGACGATGATGACGATGCAGACGGCTTCAGCAATGAATTTGAAAATTTAGACATCATCTGCTCTGATCCGGAAACCGTGGACAGCGACTACGACGGCGATGGACTCCCCAATGTCGCAGAAGGATGTTTGGGCACCAGCTATATCATTGCAGATACCGATGGAGACGGCGTTAACGATGGAAAAGAGCTTTTCCTTGGGCTGGACCCTTTGGTCGCGGATGCCACCGACAGCGATGGGGACGGCTATCCGGATTCAATCGAAGAACTGCTTGGCACCGATCCCAATGATGCTACCGATGGAGTCGATGCATTGGACGCATTGACCGATGAATTCGGAGGCTTTGGCGATGGAAGTGGCTCCAGTGAAGAAGAAGAATCTGAAAGTGATTCTGGCTTTGGAATCGCCGACTGCGCCGTTACGGACTACGAATCGCCCGCCGTGATCACGACGGAGCCGGTCGATATCGATGGAGACGGTGTACCCGATCCCGTTCAAGAGTGCTTTGTCGGAGTCATCGACTGTAGCTTTGGCGAACGCGTTCTAATGGCGACCAACGGTTCCACAATCTTCAATGCAGACTTTTATAATATGCATCAAATTTCCCAAATCGACGACGCAGACTACGAAGGCCCCGAGCTCGTCTATCAGGTCGATAACCAAGGGATGCGCATGGACATTACCGTTACCAGTATATGTCAAGACATGGATATCTTCCTCTTTTTGGAAGAAGAAACCGGTGAATGTCCACAAGATCTCGCGACCTACGAAGCCTTTTTCTTCATGGAAAGCTCACGCAAAGATGGTGTTGGTTTAGAACCGGACTATCTCGACTCTAAATCACTTTATAACTACAACCCTGCCCCTCATACGATGGTTATAGAGTCGAAAAACAGTGGCGTTATCGAGCCCTTCTTGATGAGCGTTACGTGTCAGTAGCGCTCGGTTTAACGCGTCCGACGCATGTATCCGACCAGTAACAAAACGAAGGCGAGAAGAAGTTTTCCTCTCGGTGTTTTTTGTACCGAACAGCCGCTTTCTGCATCTTCACCAGCACCACAACCGCCTTCGTAAGGAACCTCCCCCAAGGAAGCAAACAGACCGAAATCTTCTCCGGCCGACCCGGTACCCTCCATTTCGATTTGCGTCAGCCCTAAGCCGTTAATCGCGGGGAGATTGAACTCCAAATCTCCCGTCAAGGACTCTAAATCAACCAAGTTTAGCACCGTCCCCAACTGGCTGGATAACGAAGATTCGAGGTTTTCGTTTTGACCGGGCAGGAATTCATTGATATCGACGGTTGGCGTCATTTGACTGGGATCGAGCGCAATGTCACCGGTCAATAAGCCCGTACTCGCATCAAAGGGAAAATCAATCCCAACATTAGCCTGCAAGTCGACCGAAAGAACCTGACTCTGACGAAAGTCGACTTCGGTGACAAAATTAAGCTTGAGTTGTGAAATGTCTGCACTTAAGTCATGCGTGGTATTCATCTGTAAGGTGGGCTCCGCCTGCGGATCGATACTGAGAACCATCGGCTTGGTCTCCGGAAAAAACTCTTGAAACGCATCACCTGTGAGAAGATTCAGAATGGATGTATCCAATGCAAAGGTCTCTTCATCTATCGTTTGACACAAAAGTCCTCCGCGCCAAATCGAATACAATGCCTGGTTCACAAACTCATCGGAGACCAAGATTCCAATATCACCCGCTACCGGAAAATCGCCAACGGCACTGGGCGTGCCCGATGTCTCCTTAGAGCCACCGGTATCGTAGTCTGCAATACAACTCGCTTGGTTATCTATATCCGTTGAACCTTGAAACGCGAGTCTCATCCCTTCCGGTACAATGGTCAATTCTTGGGGTTGAAGCGAAAAAGATAATCGCGCATCTCCGACTTCGAACTCTTCGTTAATATTTACACTCGCAAAGGACTCTTCAATCTCCGCTTCGAGAGTTGGTATTTGTTCGTTGAGTTCACCTTCCAAAATCGGGAAAACCGCATTGAGAATAAAACCGTAAATATCAACTCCCAAACTATTGAGAGCACCCAAGACCTGCCCAAGCGTGCATTCTAAAATCACAAAATCGCCAGAAAAGCCATCGGTAAGTACCAAGTCTCCGATCGTCGCATCCAAGTCATTGACGCCATCTCCGTCTGCATCGGCCAAGTTGAGATCGACACGCGCTTGTAATGTGACCGGAAACGGTAGAACGTACCCTGTACACTCAGAGTCCAAACAGACCGCCGACAGATCCAAGCCGAAGGGATCATTTTGGTCGTTAATGGTCACAAAGACTTCGCTCTCTAACGTGAGATAGCCATCTTGCGGGACGAGACGCGTCTCTTCTGACATGATGCTCACCCATAGATTCTGAACATTGTATGCATACTCAAAGAAACAGCCCCCCGAACCACCTGAATCCGAAGCCTCGCCTGCCGGAACGTTTTCCGGAATGAGAACGGGAAGCGCTTCTCCGATCGTTTCAAAGCCTTCGGGTGGGATATCGATATGCATTGCCTCGTCTATGATTGAACCAGCGGGTACCTCAG
>JAYYRF010000466.1:0-3276 GCA_036127535.1 Myxococcota bacterium
TCTCTTGTTCCGATAAAACCGCTTCTGAGACCGATAAGGCCAAGGATACATCCGAAAAAGTCACTTCTTCGGAGTTAGAAAAGGATAATTCTGAATCCAAAGATGAGGGTGCTGCGCTACGCGATCCACTTCCCGCACCAGATCTGTCCAGTTTACAGTATGCTCCGGTTGTTCGTTTTGGTCGGCCACCTCCCGTTGCGGGTGGCCGCTTCAATCTTCCTTCCGCGATCGCCGTCGATTCGCGCAGTGGGGATTTTTATGTCATGGATACGAACAACAAGCGGGTTCATCGATACAAAGCAGATGGTACCTTCGTTTCGATGTGGGGCGACAAAGCCGCATCGGGCTTAACGGTTGATCCCAGAAATGGGACAGTATTGCTCGCTCTGCCATCGGAAAAGAAGGTGGTGCGCTTTGATAAAAATGGCAAGCGCCTGGAAGAGATCGGTTCCGGAGAGGAGCCGGCTTTTCTCACGGAACCGATGGACGTAACGGTACGCGCCAACGGAGAGGTATTTGTACTCAATCGCTCCAGCCACGTTACGCGATTCAATGCAAAGGGCGCATTCGTGTCGCGTTGGCTGGCCTTGCCAGAGATGAAAAGCGCGGCGCTCAAGAACGGTATGGTTTCCCAACTTCACCGTTCCATGTCCATAACGGTTTCGGCAGACGGAAAGAGTTTGTATGTGCTCAACAGCGGACGTACAAAGGTTCGACAAGTGAAGTTTGATGGCACGTTCATTCGCGAGTGGGGCGGAGAGCGAAGCAGCGAACCGGGGTTGCTGAGATGGAGTCGGGGTATCTCGGTTAAGGCAAATGGTAACGTCATCGTTGCGGATACCGATAATGAACGCTTACAAGAATTCAAAGCAAACGGAGAGTTCATTCGTTGGTATCGCGGGCCTCACGATGATGAGAATGGAATTTTCCATCCCCGCGCGGTGGATGTAAATACCAAAACCGGAAAGGTGTATGCAGCCGCATCCTACTCCCATCGTGTCGATTGTTTTAATCCGGACGGAACCTTGGACTTTAGCGTCGGCGGTCTCAATCCCGAGCTCGACGTTCTCAATCGACCACGAGGCATTGCCGTCCATCCGAAAACCGGAGACGTGTTTGTCTCTTCCAAAAAAGATCATGTGATCAAGAGATTCTCGTCAGAGGGAAAAGCCCTCTTGTCTTTTTTTCCGAAGGTCGGTGAATTAAAGGGTGTTGATCCGATTTGGAAGTATCGAGCCCATTTTCAATTTCCTGGCCCCATCGATGTGGCGCCCGATGGGACGCTGTGGATGATTCGACACGGATACCCTTATCCAGATGACCCCACACCCAGCGATTATCTACGCAATTACGACGCAGACGGAAATTTTGTAAAGCTTCTCGATCACGAATCCTTCCGCGGTTACATGGAGGGGATTGAATTCCACGATGACACGGGTGAAATGTACATCGTTGGTTCCGACACCCAAAACATCTTCCATCTCAAGGGCGATGGAACGTTCGTACGCGAGTTTGGCAAGGGCATACTCAAATTGCCGATTAGCGCGGCCATCGATGAAAAGCGAAAGCGGTTGTACGTTGCCGATATCAAAACCAGTCGAATTGAGGTCTTCTCCCTAGAAGGAGAGCATTTGGGTGGATGGGGGCAAAGAGGAAAGCGAGACGGTCAATTCCGAATCCTACGACAGATGGGAGGGATCGACGTTGATGATTGTGGTTTGGTGTATGTCGCAGACGGCCGTAACCGCAGGGTTCAGGTTTTTACGCCGGAGGGGGAATATAAGAATACGATACAGATCCCACCCACCGAAGCGGTAAAAATCTCATGGATAAAAGACGTATCTACACACCAAGATCGCGTTTATGTCTTGGGAGATGGCTTTGTGCAGGGGTTCACGCGTTCCGGCATCGAATGCGCATTATGAGCGCAAGCACCGATAGACGGAGAAGGAGCGGGAACACGGTATGAACTTCGTTCAGGTCGAGTTTCTGTATTTTTTTGCGTTGGTTTTACTGGTTTACTGGTGGCTACCCAAGCGCGTGTGGCAAAATTGGTTTCTGATCGGTTGTAGCGCAATATTCTACGGTTGGGTCCACCCGTGGTTTTTATTGCTCTTGTATGGTTCAGCGATTTTGGACTATCGAATGGGGCTTCTGATTCACCAAAGACCAGCGCAGAAAAAGATGTATCTCACACTGAGCCTTCTCGGCAATTTGGGGATGCTCGGGTATTTTAAATACACCAATTTCTTCATTGACAACGTGATTGGTGTATTCCGTACGATGGGGATAGAGAGTAATTTCAGTTCTTTGGACATCATTTTGCCGGTGGGGATCAGTTTTTTTACCTTCCAAACGATGTCGTACACCCTGGATATTTACTTTGGAAAGCTTCAGCCTCGAAAGCGATTTGTAGATTATTTGGTCTTTATTAGCTTTTTTCCACAGCTCGTCGCAGGACCGGTCGAACGGGCCGCCACTTTGCTTCCGCAAATGGAAAAGGAGCGCATTTTTTCTTGGGAGCGTTTCTTCTCAGGGCTGAATCTTGCCCTCTGGGGAGCGTTTAAAAAGGTGTGTATTGCCGATACGATTGCGTTGTATGTAAACCGCGTCTTCCAGCTAGAAGATCCCTCAGGTGCCATGGTTTGGGCCGCCACCTTTGGGTTCACACTACAGATTTTGGCAGACTTTGCCGGCTATACCGATATTGCTCGCGGGACGGCGCGCATGATGGGATTTGAACTGATGGAGAACTTCAAATACCCGTATATGGCGCGTAATCCCTCTCAGTTTTGGCGTCGCTGGCACGTTTCTTTTTCGACATGGATTCGCGATTATCTCTACATTCCGTTGGGTGGCTCGCGTGGAACCTTTGCAAACATGACCAAAGCGACCTTTGGTGCGATGTTACTCAGCGGATTGTGGCACGGTGCGAGTTGGACCTTCGTCCTTTGGGGCGCCTATCACGCGACGCTTTTGACGCTCTATCGTATCATTGGTCGTCGCATTCCAAAAGGAATTCGCAAGTCGATGCCCGGTCACATAGCGGCGGTCGCGTTGATGTTTGTCTTTACGGTCGTTGGATGGTTAATTTTTCGGGAGACGGATATTGGGCAGTTGATGCACTTCTTTACCCTCAACCCCTTTGAAGGAACACCCGATGAGTTTTTGGCGGCTTCGATCGTGATGTCGATGGCGCTGTGCTGTTCCGTTCCGTTGGTGCTGGCCTTGATTTTCCAAGAGAAGGTTCTACCGCGCATTGAACAGCAGCGGTGG
>JAYYRF010000467.1:0-4783 GCA_036127535.1 Myxococcota bacterium
CAGGCTCAACAATACCATCAAGCCGATTAAACTTTGGTTTGCCCGCGTTCCTTGAATGACGAGAAGAACGCGGTAGATCAGATAAGACAAAATCAAAATGTCTAAGACATCGGTTACATTGATGTAGTCTATCATCCAAAACATTCAGCACCATCATTGATGGTTTTAGTATTACGATTGTTGGATTGCGCAAAGAAGATCCAAAATTTGTTTGGTCTCTCTTACATCGTGCACGCGAAAGGCGGTCGCACCTCCGTAGAAGCCTGCAGCAACCGCTCCCAAGGAGCCGGTAAGGCGGTCTGCACTTTTGGGTAGGCGCAACGTCTTTCCGATAAAGGACTTTCTGGAGGCTCCGAGGTATAATGGGTGTCCCAAAGAAAGGAATGTCGGGAGGCGTTTGATGAGGGTTAAGCTTTGCGAAGCGGTTTTTGCGAATCCAATGCCCGGATCTAGCCAAATTTTGTTGCATTTGCAGATGGACAACTGACTTTCAAAAAATCGGTATATGTCTTCCACAATGGACTCATACTGCGTGAGTGTCGTCATGTTTTGGGGCGTCCCTCTGCTGTGCATGAGTACAACCTCATCAAAATCAGAGGAGATCTCCATCATGGCGGGGTCTCGCAGTCCTCTTACATCGTTTAAAATTGTAGCGCCCGCGTCCAGAGCTGCGCGCGCTACGTCTGGCTTCGTCGTGTCAATGCTGACCGGAGCCAGAGAAGACAAAGCACTTACAACATCTAAAATTCTTCGGGCTTCCTCTTCTGCAGAGACGTGATCCGCACCCGGACGCGTCGATTCCCCTCCAACATCGATGACATCCGCACCATCGGAAATCATACTCTTGCCTTGTGTAATCGCCGCTTCCGTTGTGCTGTATAGGCCTCCATCGTGGAAGGAGTCAGGCGTTACGTTTAGAATACCGACAACCCATTTTTTTTCTTTTAGCAGGGGACGCGGTAACACTAAGTGTTGCCCAAATTGAGCCTTAGGTTTCCGACCAATGAATCAAACTCTGTTTTATCGAGTGTTTCTTTTTCGAGAAGAGATTTGGCAATCAGGTGTAAGGTCTCTTTGTTTTCGTTGAGAATGGTTGTTGCTCTTTTGTAGGCTTCGTTGAGAAGATTGTGAATCTCGTTATCGATCAATCGGGACGTTTCATCGGAGTGATTTTGTACCTTTGAATAGTCACGCCCCAAAAATACCTCATTCTCACCGCCAAAATTCACCGGTCCTAAGATGCTTGACATGCCGTATTCTGTAACCATTGCCCGAGCGATACGCGTTGCTTGTTGCAGATCGTTGTGTGCCCCGGTGGTGATTTCATTGAAGATCAGCTCCTCCGCCGCACGTCCACCCATACATACAGCAATCCTGGTTTCAAGTTGAAGAGACGTTGCTCCCAAACGATCTTCATCCGGAAACATTTGGGTGACTCCTAGGGCTTGACCTCGCGGGATAATGGTGACCTTGTGCACTTGGTCGGATTCCGGGAGTACCGTTGCAACGATGGCGTGACCGGCTTCGTGATAGGCCGTACGCTTTCTCTCCTTCTCAGGTATAAGCATACTTCTGCGTTCGGCGCCCATGGATACTTTATCTTTCGCGTCTTCAAAATCATCGAGTTCCACTTCCTCTTTGTTGTGACGCGCAGCGATGAGGGCGGCTTCGTTTACGAGATTGGCAAGATCTGCACCGCTGAATCCGGGTGTGCCCTTTGCGACGCGCTCGAGATCTACCCCCTCGGACATGACAATTTTTGTGGTGTGTACCTTGAGGATGGCCAGTCTACCTTTGAGATCGGGACGACCGACGTGAACGCGTCGGTCGAAGCGTCCAGGACGGAGTAGGGCAGGATCGAGTACATCTGGACGATTCGTGGCCGCCACCAGTATGACACCTTCGTTGGATTCAAAGCCATCCATTTCAACGAGCAATTGGTTCAGGGTTTGCTCTCTCTCGTCGTGGCCTCCTCCCATTCCCGCACCTCGATGTCGACCGACCGCGTCGATTTCGTCGATAAATATAATACAAGGAGCATTCTTTTTTCCTTGTTCAAATAAGTCCCGAACGCGACTTGCACCAACCCCGACGAACATCTCGACGAAGTCAGAGCCCGAGATGCTAAAGAAGGGTACGCCGGCCTCTCCGGCTACGGCTTTCGCGAGCAGGGTTTTTCCGGTTCCGGGTGGGCCCACCATTAAAACACCCTTTGGGATACGGCCGCCGAGTCGAGTGAATTTTGATGAGTCCTTTAGGAACTCTACAATCTCAGAGAGTTCTTCTTTTGCTTCTTCAAGACCGGCTACATCGGCAAATGTGAGCTGTTTTTCATTTTCGTTGAGCATTCGGGCTCGTGATTTACCAAAGCTCATCGCCTTGCCACTCGCCCCTTGTAGCTGACGTATGACAAGGAATATCAAAAAGCCGGTGAGGCATAGGCACAGAATGGGTACAACCGTTTGGAAAAAACCGCCTTCGGATTCCATTTTGTAGGAGTGAGGGACTTCTTTCTTTTCCAGCAGTTCGACAAAATGATCGCTTTGTACCGGCCCAACGCTGTAAAATCGCTCACCGGACTCACTCATGGTGCCTTCGATGCGCTGCCCCTGAATTTTTAGAGATTCGATTTTGTTGTCTCGGATGTCGGATAAAACTTCCGAGAACTGTTTTGGCTTGTGTCGAAGGATTCCAATACCATCTCCGGCTACAAAGAAGGCAAAAAGGATAATGATTGCCAACAGTATGCCCAAAAGAAGACCACGATTGTTGTTTTGTTTCATTCTATTTTCTCTGCTTATCCCAACGGATAAATCTTAAGTTCTGAAATCATTATTTCAAGTCAACCATGAAGAACCCTTTTTACGTTCTGTAAAAAGGATGTTCTCAATCGGTAACACCTATCCTATCTTTCAGGCCTACGCTACGGTTATTTGTTCGCAGAGATAAACATCTTGAATTGCGTGCAGCAAGGCGACGCCTTCCGCTCTCGGTCTTTGGAATGCCTTACGACCTGAAATGAGTCCCATTCCGCCCGCTCTCTTGTTCACAACTGCGGTTCGCACCGCCTGCGCAAAGTCATTCGCTCCACTGGCGCCGCCAGAATTGATCAGGCCGATTCTACCCATGTAACAGTTGGCCACTTGATAGCGAGTCAGATCGATGGGATGGTCACTGCTCAGTTCTGTGTAGATTCGTTTGTCGAGTTTGCCGTAAGAGGAATCTCCGCTGTTGAGAGCGAGATAGCCACCGTTGTTTACCGGTAGTTTTTGCTTGACGATATCGGCCTGTATTGTACTACCGATGTGGTTGGCTTGACCGGTGAGGTCCGCAGCACCGTGGTAGTCTTGGTCTGACTTGAAGGCTCCGTTACGCAAATAGCACCATAAAATGGTCGCCATTCCGAGTTCATGTGCTTGTGCAAATGCTCTTGAAACCTCGACAATCTGTTTTCTGGAGTCCTTTGAACCAAAGTAAATGGTTGCTCCGACCGCTACGCAGCCCATATCCCATGCTTCCTTGATACGAGCAAACATGACTTGATCGTAGGTGTTCGGATAGGTGAGTAATTCGTTGTGGTTGAGCTTGAGAATAAACGGAATTTTGTGTGCATATTTGCGTGCGACAATCCCCAAGGCCCCGTAGGTTGTTGCAACCCCATTACAACCACCTTCAATTGCCAGCTCTACAATGTTGTTGGGATCAAAATAATCGGGATTCTTGGCAAAACTCGCGCCACCCGCGTGTTCGATGCCTTGATCGACCGGTAAGATACTCAGATAGCCGGTACCGTTTCCCTCTCCCAGGCGGCCGTGGCCAAAGAGGGTTTGCAGTGAGCGAAGAGTTTGAATATTGCGGTCGCTCTGCGCAAAGATTCGATCGACAAAATCAGATCCAGGGATTTGGATTCGATTTTTAGGAATGGTTGTACAGATGTGATTTAGGAGGTGATCCGCCTCATCTCCCAAACGTTCAACTATAAGATCGTATGACATACTTTTCTCCAAATAAAGCAGTGTGAAATAAATTCTTGGCTTATTACCACGATACAGAGGATTGTGCTAATTTGCTTTTGTATTCACTTGTTCTAAATCTCCTATGCCCCAAACTAAACATCAACTCAATTGCTGTATTTGCCCGCAGCCTCCGGAACGAAAGGTTTCCCAAGAGCAATATCAGCGCCTGATTCAGCATTGGGAGCGTAAAAATTGGTTGAAAAATGGTCGTGCATCATCAGACGCTGATAAGATCGTCGTTGGCGGATTCGCTCGGCTGTGGGTTGATCACATCGATTCCATGCTTTTCGTGGCAAACCATCAAGGTGGTTATCGCGTTCGCTGCTCGTCTTGCGGCGCAAATATCGTTTCTGCGTTCGCACGCCAAATCCAAGTGTGGAGACGGGGAGGAGAGCGTCGCATGCAGTGCCCGTCTTGTCATGCGGAATACCCGCTGGAAAATTGTGAATTTAGACCGCCGGCAGCCTTTTGTAATTCTGCCTTGGTTTTATCGGATGTTGGAACCGCGAATGTAACGGAATCCGCACTGTATGATGTTCAAACATTTCTTGGCGAATGTCTTATTATTTATAAGAGGATGGGCTAGATGCCTTTCGGATTAGAATGCCGACCTTTGCGTATTGCGGTAAGGCCGCAGTGCGCTGATAAAAGTGCTTTTTGTCTCGTGCCATTCCAATAAACCAATCCAACTGCCCCAAGTTAGGCTGAAACGCACCACCGGTGTCACCCAAAACACCGATATAACTATTTTGCTCTGCTTGAATCCA
>JAYYRF010000468.1:0-3571 GCA_036127535.1 Myxococcota bacterium
TTGGGATTAAATGGATTGAGGTCGTGTGCGGCTTGCCAATGCTTAACCGACTCCATCGAATAACCTCTCTTTTCTTGAACCTCCCCAAGAATCATCTGCAAATCTACATACTCTGGGTACAAACGAACCCCTTCTTGGGCAAAACGAAGTGCCTTTGGCAGATTGTTCAACTCCATGTAACACCGCGCTTTTCGGTGCAGAAGCGTCGGAGAGGGAGGACCTTCTTCTTCGTCGACTTTCATAAACTCGACCAAAGCCGCCTTCGGACGTTTGATTTCCAATAAGAGGTCCCCGATCCGCATAAACTTTGCCAAGTCCGTTCTTTGAGAAAGTAAAGGATCGTCGGCAAAGTCACCACCTTGACCATCCAAAGCTGGTGGTAGCGCTTTGAGCTGTTCCTGAACCAAGGGTAGTTCTCGGATAAAAGTTTTCCAGTTGGATCGAAAGGTTTCAAAATCCGAATAACCGGCCAACGAGGCCATCAATTCCATCGGATCCTCCTGCGCCCGTAATCGACCCATCATAATGGGAAAGACCTCTTCCCCACGTTTGGTCTGTAGAAAGTGCACCATGGTAGACACTTGTGCGTAGGCCAGGGCGGCTTCTTCTCCAGAATCCAAATAGGCCATAGAATAGCGAAATTTTTCGAAGGGAACAAAGGCGTCATCTCGGATGGCTTTGGCCAATAGACTCTGCTGAAAAACGGATAGATAATTTTGGGATTCACCGCGCCAGCGCGCCTCAAAATATTTCGCCAGCCCCTCGTGGAGCCAAACGGGTGTTTGATCATCCGTAAGCCATGAAACGACGAGATGGATGTATTCGTGAGCAGCGGTGTCTTTCCATCCGTAACCGCTCGCCTTTGCCCGGGGAGAAGTCAGTAGGAGCCGATTCCATTTTGAAAGAGCAATGACGCCGGTAGTACGAACAGCATCCGGAGGGATGGAGCTCGCGTCGATAAAACGAGAAGCCGTGGGAAAAATATCCATGACCAAATCGTGATCCGGAACGCCACCAAAAATAATCTTGTACTGCTCACGGGCCTCTCGAAGCGTTTCGTATGCCTCTTCGGCCAAGATCACTTCAATCCCATCCGAATGGCGAATCGAGATATCGTCTCGGTAGTAATTCACCATTCCCAGCGATGCTGAAATGGTCTTGCGGTACGGTAAGGATGGATCTTCATCTTCCTTCGGATATTCCATCGCAGAGAGAACCTCCTCGAGTTCAGCGTACTTTCCCTCGTGAAATAAGATCTTCGCTTTGGTTTGAAGATAGGCCTTGTCCGTACGTCCCTCCGCATCGAGCTGATCGCGCACCTTTTGTGCGCAACTCAAATTGGTGTACTCCAAGCACTGCTGGGCAACCTCGACCTCATCGGCAAAGGCCATGGAAGGTAGAAGACCAAAACAGAGGATACTACTGCTGAACCAACTCTTCATAATACCTCTTTTTTAACGTTTGATATTCTTCTGGGACTTTTCCTTTCATCCCCTCGAGGAGTGCCTTACGATACTCTTCGGGTGTCATATGTTCATCGGGAAGCGGTATGTCGATATCGTCTCCACTTTGTTCGGAAGACTCTTGCTCCGAACTGCCGTCACCTTCACCTCCCATTTGACGCATCTGCTGCTGCATCTGCTGATACTGCTGCATTTGCTCGTCCAAACGCTCTCGAGCATTTCGAAGATTTTGCGCTCCTTGACGCTGATAACCCTCACCTTGAACCGAAGAACCCTCTCCCAAAGCTTCTTGGGCATTTCCCATATTCTCTGTTGCTTGCTCAATAAACTCAGAAACGGAACCATCAGCAGTGGGAAGCGCACCTTCGATTCGCTTGGCCTGCTGTTCGAGCCCTTTCTGCTTTTGGTTCAGTTCCTGTTGCTGCTGCTGCAACTGTTTTGCCAACTCTCGCATGGCGCGCGACTCGGCTTGGGATGTATCCATTTGCTCCAGTATAGACCGCATTTCACTGAGGTTTTGGGATATAATGGGTAATTCTTGCGAGATTTGTTGCAGTTGCTCAGGTCGCTTTTCTTGCGGCATACGTTGACGGTATACCTCGGTGTGTGTACTGCCCCCCGCGGAACGATTCATTCTTTCCGCACGCGTCAATTCGCTGTATGACGCCGCAAAGTCTCGGGCATCCACCGCATCTCGCAAATCGGCAATGGTTCTTTGCTGCTTTTTGTATTGACGAATGGTTCCAGAACGAAAGCCTTCCCCTCCGCCAACATTGTTGATAATACCAGACGCGCGCGTATCAGAATCCTCAGCTAATACTGCCAGGCGCTGCCACGACTCAATCAATTCTTGAGAAGCCTCTCCCTCTTGCTGACGAGCTTCATCGAGCTGTTTGGAGAGTTCGAGTTGGGCGTCTTCTTGTGCTTGCAGTTCCTCTTTTAACTTTTCGTACGCCTTCATCAACTCGTCTTCGCCTTGTTGCTGCTGTTGGAGCTGTTCTTGGATGCCTTCGTTGAGCTCACCAACGTTCTCCACCAATTCTTCCATCATACTTTCGACTTGTTCGGTTTCTCCGTTGGCCTCCGCCTCTCGTATCTGTTCCATGAGACTTTGAATTTCTTGGCTGCGGGCTTCCACGAATTCTTTCATCGAACCATTACCCAAGTCCTTGGCCGCTTCTAAGAGTCTCTCTACGCCGGAGGATATCCGTTCCATGCGATACAATTTTTCTTCTTTTGATGCATCTTCGTCATTGAGCAAAGCCTGCAGTTGCTCCGATTGCTTTTCCAATCGATTGGATTCTTTGAGAACCTCCGCAAAGGCAACCCGACGCAACATGAGATCGATGAGGTATATCGCTTGCTCCAACGCTTCGATTTCATCGGCATGTAATTCTAAGAAGGTTT
Organism: Myxococcota bacterium; assembly: GCA_036127535.1. Taxonomy (GTDB): domain Bacteria; phylum Myxococcota_A; class UBA796; order UBA796; family UBA796. The sequence continues at coordinate 2,871 of JAYYRF010000468.1, forward strand.
GGGTGTCCTGATCGGTCACGCGCCCACTTTGGTTTGGATCGTAGGTAACCAAGACGAATCGCATAAGACGTCCCGCTATATCGAGAACCTCTTGAATCAATTCAGAACTGTAATCGGAGGGACGCTCATTCCCCCAATGCTTTTTGATCAAATCTTGCATTGGCTGGAAACGCTTGCGAACCACGTCGACCCACGAGATCATACCGGAACGACGTCGAGAAGGCGGAATCTCTTCGACCAAGAAGTCCGCGAGAACATAGAGCATGGCTTATTTAAATTCTTTATTGGATTCGATGAGTTGCTTCGCCCGAAGCTTTGGGCCGATCACAGTGAACTCAATGAGCCCGGATTCTCCACGTTTTCCGATCGGTGCATCCGGATCGGGATTGGAAACGGGTGCTTCTCCATCCATGAGCGGTTCGGGTTGGTTGTCATAGGCGACAACCCGTAGCTTTACCTTGTCACCGGACTTGAGTCCCAGTCGACTTGGAGAATTCATAATCCGGCCGGAGATGGATTGAGAAAGCTCGACGGGACGCTTCAATACCTGTGACTTTAGCTCTCCGTTGACTTCGAATTCCAATACGACGCGTTCAATCCCATAATCATCTTTCGCAGCCCACCGAATCCCCAAGACACGGTTCAGCGGAACCTTGTTTTGAATCGTAGAATCGACGGTAACAACCGGTGGCTGGTCTCCA
>JAYYRF010000469.1:0-12485 GCA_036127535.1 Myxococcota bacterium
GAATCCAAATCCAGTAGGTGCCGCCGTTGTTTAGATATCCGGTTCCCATATTCCCGCATTCCCCGCTAAAGCCCGTACTCCAGCCGTCAGATCCGAGAGCGTTTCCAAAGCCGAGGGAAACGATGGAATCTCCGTAATCCAGAGAGTTGTTGTTGTTCAGGAAATCGGTGTAGCAAAAACCGAATTGGGATGTTCCAGGTCCGTAGTTGGTAACATCACAATGATAGTGACCACTGTTGAGCGAATCCGTCTCGTTGTCGTGCCAAATCGTGCTGAGTCCAAAGGAGTTGTAGGCTGAGTTTACCGTGTAGGATGTACCATTGGACGTTGAACCGAGTAGGGCGTAATTCCCATTGCTGACCGTGTAGTCGTCGACTTGTGCATAGTGCTCTTCCGTTGTGGAAAGGTTGCTCGTGTGGCATGCCATGCGCACATCGGTCCAAAGACCGGAAAAGCGATCGATCTGAATGGCGCCTTGGTGCGTGTCATCGAGCGTTTGTACACCGGCCGAGAGTACGCCTCCATTATAGCGCCAATCGTGATCCGTGAAGAGGGGATCACCAAAGAGAGAGAGGAAGTCATCTTCGCTAAAGCCGCTGGGATCGTTAAGGTGAAGAATTAACGTCCAACCCCCACCATCGTGCGACATATCGCAGACGGTGTCGACGGCACCGGTTCCATCGGGATCGATCGAATAGATGCCGGAGGTTGCGGTTGCGTCGACTTGTTGGAGCTCCAAACAGCTGGCAAAGGTGCAGCCCGCATCGGCTTCGGTCGTCGAGTCGCAGTCGTTGTCGATTCCATCGCATATTTCTTCTGCGCCTGCGTAGATGGTTTCATCGGTGTCGTCGCAGTCGGTGTCGTCGTCGGTATACCCGGTCGGTGCTTCACACGCCTCGACGGTATTCGATGCGTCGCCAAATCCATCCTCGTCGTCGTCGAGGTACCACGTCTCGACATCGAGGGCGCTGTCTTCGTCGATGTCTCCATCACAGTTGTTGTCGATGGTGTCGCAGATTTCGATCATGGCGGGGTTGGCGGTTGCTTCACTGTCGTTGCAGTCCCCGCCTTGAAGAACGGTTCCAGCGGGCTGGTTGCAGCCTACCGTCATCGTATCGCTGTCTCCAAAACCGTCTTCGTCAGCATCGGTATAGTACGTAACCTCCCCCGCAGCACCGGATTCGTCGATATCGCCGTCGCAGTTGTTGTCGATTCCGTCGCAAACTTCGGTGTTGGACGGATGGGCCGCGGCTTCGTTGTCATCGCAATCGTTGGAGAGGGGAGAGGTTCCCGTCGGCAGAACGCAAGCGGTTTGCGCCGCTTCGATGGCTCCAAATCCGTCTCCGTCGGCATCCGTGTAGTATTCGAGCGCATCCAAAGCGGTTGATTCATCGGTATTTCCGTCGCAGTTGTTGTCGATTCCGTCGCACACTTCGGTCATGCTCGGATTGGCATAGCTCTCCAAATCGTCGCAGTCCTCTCCATTTTCGGCGTATCCCGTTGGCTCCGTGCAGGCCGTAACCGACGAGTTGGGATTGCCGAATCCGTCTCCGTCTACATCTTCGTAAAATGTGATGAGAAGGCCCTCGTCGATTTGTTCGTCACAGTTGTTGTCGATTCCGTCGCAAATCTCATCCGCGAGTGGATTAATGAATATATTGTTATCGTCGCAGTCTTCTGCAAGGGTCGATAACCCCTCCGCGATTTGGCAAGCCGAGACCTCTTGGGTGGGATCGCCAAATCCGTCTCCATCAGTATCGGTATAGTATATGTTTGCGAGACCTTCGTCGGTTTCTCCATCGCAGTTGTTATCGAGTTCGTCGCAAATCTCCTCCGCACCTGGATAGCTGAGCGCCTGTGTGTCGTCGCAGTCCGAGCCGTTGGTAACAAATCCATCCGGTGCTTCGCAGGCAGACGTCACCAAATTGGGATTGCCAAACCCGTCGAGATCGGAATCGGCGTAGAATTCTGTCTGCACGCCTTCATCGATATCGCCATCGCAGTTGTTGTCTGTGCCGTCGCATACCTCTTCTGCGGCAGGAGAGATCAAAGAGTTGTTGTCGTCGCAGTCTTCTTCGGCATTGAATCCATCGGCGTCGGCATCTTGTATGACCTCTTCTTCGGTATCGGGCTCTTTTGTAGAAGACTGACAGGCGAAAAGGCAAAGGGAAAGAATAGAGTGATAGCGCATGGTGCTCCCGCAAGGTGTGTAATAGAAGTGTTTTGGGTGATACTGGGTGAATGAAAATGGCGTGTTCGATAATCGGACGCTGGCCAAAATCCTCCGATTTGTCCTTAAAAATCCTTAACCTTTTTTCTCGTTCGCCGAAAATGATTCCCATACACGGTATCAATACGATACAATATGCGAGTTTGGTGGTCAGCGCATGTTCTATTTCTTCTTCTTCGGGTGTCAGGAAACTCCGACGCCAAAAACGAAAGCTCTTCCGGAAACACCCGTCCTCTATCCGCACATAGAGGACGGAGAGGTACTACAAGAGGTGCTTTTCACGGCAACACAGGCGGATACCCTTCTCTCCCATACCCAATTTTTCTCCGTCGATGGTGTCGTGTACGAAGCTCATGAGACGGGATTTCAAGAATCGCTTCGAACCGGTGAGCATGTACAAGCACATCGTTTTCAAGAACGAGAATTTCTGAGTATCGACGGCACGATTTATACCCGTGTTGCGGGTATGGATTGGTCAGAAGTCTTTTTCAACGACGTGACGGGTCATACGACAGCATACATGTTTAATGTAGATCAAACGCTATTTTTAGGCGGCGCCAGCCGCTTGTTTTACTGGCAAGACGATACCGTAAACGAGTTTGCGCTGACAGACAAAAGCATCTTGCAAGCGACCGGAAACGATACGACGCTGTATCTTCGGACGCCCCACCTTTTCGCCTATGATTGGGAGGAAAAAGATCTGGTTCGTCTCATCGATGCGCCCATACAATCCATTGCAGTCGATGGTTTTGGAGACCTTTGGTTTTCCAAAGCGTCTTTGCTCCATCGCCTTTCCGATACGGGTGAATATATAACCTATGAATTGCCCGATTCAATTGTGTCCCTCCATACCAATCCCCAAGGTGACGGCCTGTGGATTCGCACCGAAGAGGACGCATTTTTCTTTCGCGACGGATTTCAGCGCTTGACGAACCTACCCGAAGGTGACTGGCTCGATGTCGATACGCACAATCGTCTGCTCATCCACGTCGACGGACAGGTACACCGCGTCTCTGTCGATCGTCCGGTTGTGATATGGGGGCTTCTTCCGATGCAAGCGATCACAACCCGACAATCCCTTACCCTTTTGCCAACGCGCCCCGAAGATGTGACGGAATTACAGGTCTTTGTGGACAACAAAGAGATTTCGGTTGAGCCGGAGGATTGGGTTTTTGAACTGGATCCGGATACGATAGCGATGGGTTTAAACCACCTCAACCTTGTCGTGCATACCGAAAACGGCTCTGATTTACATGTTCATCCTTTTATCAACCAAGAGCTGCCAGCGGTCTCTTGGGCAGAGGAAATCTCGCCGCTTCACGAAGAGAGGTGCGCGGAATGCCACGGTGGTGCAACCGAGACCGTTTTGGTAGAGAAAAGCGATTGGATGCATCATATCGATACCATTATCGATGTGGTGAGTGCGCAGACCATGCCGCTCGGTAGCGAATCGCTGAGTGAAGAAGAAATTACAAAGATTCGGGCTTGGAAGCAAGGAGGTTTTCAATGATCATATGCATTTTGTCGCTCGTTTGGGCTGATGAAAACTGGAGTGATGCCTCGCTACGAGATCAAAATCAATACGCGCGCTCCGTGAGTTTGGATTTGCGGGGACGGGTTCCCACAAAGGAAGAGATGCTCGAAATCGAAGCCTCGGGGGGGTTATCCGACCAAATGCTCGATGTGTGGCTTGAGAGCGAAGACTTCGAGGAGCAGGTGGTTTCCTATCACCGGTCGTTGTTTTGGAACAAGTTGAGTACCCAAGTGGTGACGCGTCGGCGTCTGGGGCGCAGCAATAACATCTACTACATGCCAGCAAACCGGAATCGATACCGCGGCAACACCATTACCTGTGGTGATTTTGAAGCGGAGTTCGACGAAGAGGGTCTTTTGGTTCCACAAGTGCAAGAAGATGGAACGCTACAAGAGGGCTGGGTATACGTCAATCCGTATTGGGATCCAGAAAACCCCATTAAAATGTGTGCCTTTGGCGCCCAAGATACGGAATACTCTGCATCGGGGGTTGCATGTAATACACTGGACGGTCATGCGGAACTCGACTGCGGCTGCGGCCCTGGGCTACAATGGTGCTATTCCAATCCACTGCGCGCCGACTTTACGGACTCTGTTGTCCAAGAACTCGATCACCGGGTTCGCAAAATGCTTCGCGAAGACCTCCCGTACGACGAATTTTTGGTTCAGCCCTTTGCGCAGGTCAACGGGCCGATGGTTCACTATTTTAAATACATCTATCCCTTTGACACGTCGATCTCACCGTACAACGCCGTCGATGAATTGCCTGACCTCGATTACACCGAAAAAGATACATGGGTCACCATCTCTTTGGATGAGAGCGCCCAAGGCGTATTTACATCTGCCGCGTGGCTGCTGCGGCATCAAACCAATCGAGGACGCGCCAACCGCTTTTACGGTGGCTTTTTGTGCAAGGAATTCATTCCGGTTGGCGGTGAAATTGAAGGGTTGAGCGGCACCGAGCTTCCCAGCCCCGATCTCTCACGTCGTCAAGGATGCGTTGATTGTCACGCTCGATTGGAACCCATGGCGGCTTACTGGGCGCGGTGGGGGGAGGCGAGTCAGCAGTATATAGATCCGGAATTGTTTCCGTCGTACGTCGAGGACTGTGCGACGTGTATGACGTTGGGAACGTGCTCGAGTTATTGTCGTAACAACTATGTTGTCGAAGCCACGCACCCGGACGAGAATCCTTACTTAGGATGGCTTAAGAGCTATGCCTTTCTACGCGATGTAGAGCGCTCCAACGCCGATATAGGTCCCTCGCTTTGGGTGCACGATGCCGCAGAGGACGGTGATCTGGCGAGCTGTGCAGCACACAATGCATCCGAGTGGCTACTCGGATGGAGCGAACAAGGAGACGTTCGAGATTCATATGCAAATGCGTTTATCGAGACGGGACTTTCTTTTCGTGAATTGGTGCGTGCCATTGTTCGAAGCGATGCATACGGGAGGAACCAATGATGTGGTGGTTACTGGCCTGCTCGGTACAAGAGTCGGAAAAGATTGAGAATATTCCATCAGAAGAGCCGCTGCCGGATATAACCGAAGAGGTCTTAGATCAAGGTACGCTCGATCCTTCACAGGATACGCAAGGACGTGTGGTTAAGCGGATGCGCGTTGATCAGGTGCGCGATTCGATGGAACAGATCACCGGAACCGTGTGGGGCAATAACAATTCGAAATGGGATCTGTATGCTCAAAGTTTGGGCGTGCCCGATTATCAGCAGCGCATGACGGAAGATCGCAGTCCGAGCGTCATGTTCCAAAAGTTCTTGAACGATGCGGCGACCGAGTCCTGTGCCGAATGGATGGAGGCGGATACCGATATGTTTGTCGCTGACGCGACCTCGTTGGAAACAAGCGACGTTTTGTCCAACATCGAGCATCTGCGATGGTTGATACAGGGGCATGCGAAAGGTGGAGAGGCCGCGATTTTGCAAGACTACACCGCATTGCATCAAAGTGTTTGGGTGCGCACGGATAGCACCGACGAGGCGTGGCACACCGTTTGTGTAGCGTTGTTTACCCACCCTGATTTTTGGATGTACTAGGGAGAGAAGGATGAAAATTTCGCGAAGAAGATTAATACAAAGCCTTCCGCTGCTTACTGCCCTGCCGGCATCTGCTTCGGTTCCCAGTGTGACCGATCGGTATTTTGTGTTTGCGTATTTCGGCGGTGGTTGGGACAACCTCATCACCTTTGATCCGCGCGATCCGGACGATTTTACACAAGAGAGGGTGTCGGAAACCGGCATCGAACTTGGGTATGAGGATCTCGAGGTCGACGATCCGCTCGTTGAGACCGACATTGGAACCTTTGGTGCGTATTTTGGAGATTTGGCCCTACATACCGATAAATTGGCGGTGCTTCGGGGTATGGCGATGGGCTCCATCGCTCACAACACCGCCCGTCGCCATGCTTTGACGGGTTTTTTGCCCGCGGGAACGTCGGTTCGTCGTTCCTCTTTGTCCACGGTACTCGCTGCCCATTTGGGGTCGGCCAATCCGGTTCCCAATCTCTCGATCGGGGTCGATTGCTTTAATATCGATCAGCCGATGTGGGCGAATGCGTTACAAGCAGGAGATTTGGATTCGCTTTATTCCGCTCTTGCCCAAGGAGAAAGTGATCTCTCGCTTTCCAAGCGCGATGCGATCGAGACTTTTTTTGCCAAACAGGCCGTCCGAGCAACCACCGTGAAAGAGCAAGAGATCTATGCCAACCGTCTCCTCTCTCGCGAGTTGATCAACCAAGACTTGGCACAATTTTTCACGCTGCAATCTGTGGAAACACAGACCCAAATTCGAAAAGAACACTATGGCCTTGTCGAAGAGAGGTATGGGAAAAGCGGAGAGATGGCATTTATCGCTGCCCAGGCCTTAACCAATGGGATTTCGCGCTGCGTGACGCTGGACATGACCCAAAGTTTGGATGCGCACCAAAGGGATCGCTGGATCGATGACCACGGTCCAGACATTCAACAAGGCCTGAACGCGGTTGCGCGATTAATGGAAGACTTGGCGAATACCCCGTATGATGCGACGACCTCTTGGCTCGATCGCACTACGATCCTTTGTTTTAGCGAATTTGGTCGAGGTGCGCTGCGCAATCTCAATGGTGGTCGCGATCACAGCTTGATCAACAGCATGCTGTTGATGGGGGGTGGGATTCGCGGCGGACAAATCATCGGTGCTTCTTCCGATATCGGTATGCAAGCCCAAGCTGTCGATTTGCACTCCGGACAATTGAGCGCAGATGGTGAGATATTGACCAACAATCACGTCGCTCGAACCTTGCTGCACAGCATTGGTTTGGAGGACGATGTCGGAGATTACCGCGCTGAGCCGATTTCGGCTCTTCTGTCCTAGGAGCAAACGATGATATGGTTTTTGGTTTGGGGGTGTACGCAAGAGGAAATTCCGGAAGAGTGCGCACCGATCGCTTTTTACCTAGATGGTGACGGAGATGGCTATGGTGACCCTTTTCAAATGGAATGGTCTTGTGATGCACCGTCAGGCTATGTGAGTAATTATGACGACTGCGATGATGCTGATGCTGTAGCTCATCCCGATGCAGTATGGTATCGCGACGCGGACACCGATGGTTATGGCGACCCAGAATCGGAGTTGATAGCCTGCATACCGCCGCTGGGCTATCTTCAAAACGCCGAGGACTGCGACGATCACGATCCCACCAAAAATCCAGAACGTTTTTGGTATATAGATGGGGACGGAGACGGCTTCGGATCCGCCCAATCGGTCGAGTCGTGCGATGCGCCCGTCGGTGCGGTGTCCAATTCCGATGATTGTGATGACAATGATATCTTTATTCATCCGGACGGCATAGAGGTCTGTGACGAAATCGACAACGATTGCGACGGGGAGATCGACGATGACGACGCAACGTTGGACAGTTTTACGACGGTACCCAAATTCGTCGATGAAGACGGAGACGGTTTCGGAACCGACGAATTGTTGGGGTATTACTGTGAAAGCGCCTCTTTCGGAGCCTTGGTTTCAGGAGATTGTGATGATCTCGACCCGCTCGTGCGTCCAAATGTCATCGAACTCAACGACGAAGTCGATCAAAATTGCGATGGTGATAGTGCGACGATGGATGCGGGGTCTTTTACCGATGGCTGGGAATCAGCGGTGAACGGTGCTTTTGGTCTGTATACCCGTGCGCGGGCTTCCGCAGAAGGAACCCCATCGTTGTTGTTCTCTATGCATTCCTATGACGACTATCGAGGGGGAGTGTATTTTATTCCCGCGGGAACAGCGGTTTCCGAATTGCAGGATTTGACCGACAGCGCTTCTTTTTGGACGGGTCCGCACCCGGACGATCGTTTGGGGCAGAGTTTGGCGCTTGCGGGAGACGTCGATGGAGATGGCGTTGAAGATGTTTTGATCGGTGGAAAGTTCAACACCGGAGATCGATCGGGCGCGGTCTACTTGATTTCTACGGCCCAAGAATCCGCTACCCTGTCGGAGCCGTTCCTAACCGGAGATGTTGAAAGCCTGTTTGGTAATTATCTACATCCGGCAGGTGACGTGAACGCGGACGGATTCGAGGATGTGCTCATCGCATCTCGCGGTGATGACACGCTGGGTTCCAATCGTGGTGCGATTCATTTTTTGGCGGGTGGAGATGTACCGAGTATCACCCATTCGATCTATGGAGCCACCAACGGTGGTCACTTCGGCTTCATGATCGCGGACGTAGCCGATTTTGACGGAGATGGCATCGAAGAGTATGCGATCAGCGCTCCATACCTGAGCGTTCTCGAGAACGCTGCTGGTTCGGTTTATCTCATTCCCAAACACGAAGTATCGAACGACGCGTTGGACATTACAACGCTGCCACAATTTCACGCACCCGGCCACAAAGAACACGCGGGTATGGCATTAACCGACGCTGGTGATTTTAATGGCGATGGCTTAACCGACCTGCTAATCGGTGCGCCGGATTACGATCGAGACGACGTGACGGATGTCGGTCGTGCATTCTTGGTATATGGTGGCAGCACGGAGAGTGATTTGAGTTATGCACCGCATACTTTTTTCGGCGCCGAACAAGGCGACTCGGCGGGAGAGCAAGTCTATCCGGTGGGCGATATCAACGGGGACGAGTTGTCTGACATTCTCGTGATCGCACCCAAAAACGATGAAAACGCCAACAACGCGGGCGCGGTATACGGTATCTTAGGAGGAGAAGAGGCCGCCGTTTTGGAACTGCACACCGAAGCTTCCTTCGCCATTTATGGAGCGACGAGCAATGACCAACTCGGACGGGGCAGTCCCCGCATGGGAGACGTAAACGATGATGGATTAGACGACTTCCTAATCACCTCGACGTCACATGGATATGGAAAGGCTTATTTGGTTTTTGGCAATGAGATGCCCTAATTTTTATTTTGGATAATGTGGAGTACACTATGAAACGAGAAAGATTTTGGCTTCAACACGGCTGGAGGATTCTGTTCGGATGCGCTGCGGTAATCGTGTCGATGGGTTGGGCTGTCGATTCGATTCGCCAATCGTATGCGCGTCCACCCATGTTGGATTTCAACGATGCTCCGTATCGGGTTTTTACCGGTAACATGAGTAATGGACAACAAGATACCTTAATGACGGTTTCGAGTGGACAAGCCCTGATTTTGACAGGTGGGACGAGCAGCACGACGAACTGTCACATATACGAAGACACCACGATGAAACTGGATGGTGGCAGCTACGCGTTGGTACAAAATGGTTTGTTTTCAAACGGCCAAGGTCACTTGCAGATATCGGCGGGCTCCACCCTGTACATGAGGGCCTCAGGAGGCTCTTGTACGTATTATATCGAGGGATATCTCGTCGAATTATAGTCGCCCCACGGTAAAAATTGGGCACCGCTTCAAATTGGGCTAGTTCATAGAATGTCTTATGAGGAGGGGGGGAATGCCTGAAGGACCAGAAGTACGTCGCGCGGCCGATCGAATTGAAAGAGCCATCGGCGGTAAGCCACTACAAAATGTTCGACTCGAAACACCCAAGCTCGATATACCGTCGTCGGTATTGAAGGGAAATATCCTTCGTCGGGTACAGACCTACAGCAAAGCCTTTGTACTCGAGTTCGATCAAGACATTTCGATTTATGTACATCTTCAACTCTACGGTGTTTGGAAAACCGGTCGCATTCATTCGCCACCCAAAACCCGGCGGAGTCTACGCATTTGGCTGGAGACGGACACGCACTACGCCGCCCTCTACTCCGCAACAGAGATCGAGGCACGAAATCCCCAAACGATTGTAGAACACCCCTACATCAAAAAATTGGGGCCGGATCTCCTCAACCGATCTACCTATGGTGTTGGACATGTCTCCCGTCGTTTGGGACAAAAAAAGTTTGCTCGTCGCCGACTTGGACATCTCCTTTTGGATCAAAGTTTCTTCGCGGGCGTAGGAAATTATTTGCGCTCGGAAATTTTATTTGATGCCGGACTCCATCCAAACCAAACCTTGGGTAAAATGAATGCGAATCAAAAAACCGCGCTAGCGCGTTCCATTCACACAATGCTGCATCGCGCCTACAAAACCGGTGGCGTAACGCTCGATCCGCAGCGGGTAGCGAAGGCGAAGTCAAAAGGGGTTACCCGACGGAATTATCGACACTTTACCTTCGCGAGAGCCTCTAAGTCCTGCTATCAGTGCGGCTCCAAGATTGAAAAGCACTTTTTTGCCGGTCGTCGTCTGTATTTGTGTCCGGTCTGTCAACCCGAAGCGACGGTAGATACGTTATCTATTCGATAGCGGCTTTTCGACAAAGGTATTTTTTCGGATAAAAAAGTAGGGGAGTATTGATGAAGCGCGTACATCTCTTCGAAATCCACGAACAATGGTGGTGTCCAAGTTTTATCCGAGATGGAGTCCGGGACGGTCTCTTTACCGCTTGGAAGATTCTTTTTTGGAAGAATACCCTACCGCACCTGCGCGATCTTTTGCGACGCTCTAAGAAGCCGACTCTGATCGATTTGTGCTCTGGAGCGGGAGGACCCGTACCCTTGGTTATCGACGATCTGAAGGAAGAGTATCCGGGACTCCAAGTCTCGCTGACCGATTATTTTCCCTGTCGTGCATGGGAGAATCCCTTGGGAAAAAACGATTCCGTTACCTATATGTCAGAACGCGTCGATGCGAAAAGCGTTCCTGCTGAACTGCAAGGATGTCGCACTCTTTTCGAGGCCTTTCATCATTTTAAACCCGATGATGCGGTCGAAATCCTATCGGATGCCGTTCGATCGAAACAGCCGATTGCCGTCTTTGAGTTTCAGCGCTCTCGATTGATCGATGCGCTGTCTTTGCCCATACTCGCAGTGGTACCCATCGCTTCGTTTCTTCATTTTTGGCACACTCCTTTTTCCTTCAGTAAGCTGCTCTTTACGATCATTCCGGTCATTCCCTTCATTTTGGCATTCGATGGAATCATTTCCATATTGCGCACATATTCCACAGAAGAACTCGTCGCGCTTGCCCACCGTGCGGGTTCCGAGCATTTTCGGTGGGACATTCGGCAGAGTAAAGAAAAGGGGTGGGGACAGATGACCTGTTTGATCGGCTGGCCAGCAAAGGAAGGCGGGGTACACGTCGTACATTATGACTCTCCCACATCCAAAGCTTCGTACGAACGGCAAAAAATACAGGCGCGTACCTGATAGCGACAGCGAAGGTAGGATTTTTGTCGCGTTCGGGTTCTTGATTTTGATAGAGTAGTGTACTATTAGATCTTTGACACATGGAGGTCTTATGAAGAAATGTATCGCGGTGTTTGGTTCGTTGTTCTTACTGCATTCCGGTGTGGCACAGGCAGGTATTCAGTCCGTTTGTAACGGAACATTGCTCGTGCAGGGGGCTTCTCCAGACGGCACGCAAAACAGGGCCGCCGTCCAGGTGAAGTTTACGTTAGACATGAAGGATGATGGTACAGCAACGATGCTGCTGGAGAATTCAATGACACCTCCGCTCAAAGGTACCGGCAAAGAGAGCGGCAATGAAGACGCGCCTTGGAATCTGGCGGCCCAAGACGCAGAGGGAAATGTTTTTAAAGGCAAGTTAGAGCCTGTGAAACCGTTGTTTCCACAAGATACAAACATGCATATCGTGTTAACCCTTGAAGGTGGTTCCATCACGATGGGTGGTCCAATGACATGTGAAATGAAGTAATTTCACCGTTTGGTTGTATCGTCATTGTCGGACGGGTTTCGACTCGTCTATGTGCCCATTTTTCGCTCGTGGAGCGTCAATCAATCTTTGTTCATGCCGATTGATACAATATTTTTGTTGGCGGGTAGAACGAAGGGAGCCTGAAGCGATGCCGCTGAACGGCTACAGCACGACGGAGTCAGCCGTAGAAACCGTACACCCGAGTGCTTTCATGTCGGTAGCAAAGGCGCTCGCCGCTTCTTCAAAGCCGGGCACAGCCGAGCAACAGTCCGAGAGGAGAACCAGCGAAGAAAGGTCTTTTTTCCAGTGCGCTGCAATGTCGCGCATGGTGTAGTTGACGCAGTGCGACTTGGCTTCTCCGCAGATAAACAGACGATCCGCTGTTTGCAGCTCCATTAGCAATTCGAGGTTGGTATGGGTGCTTGGATCGTCTGCCATGGGTACTTCGGCTGCGATCGCACTGTACATTTCGGTCAGACAATTCGTTCCTTTATGGACATAGCGGACGGTCTTCATGTTG
>JAYYRF010000470.1:0-4067 GCA_036127535.1 Myxococcota bacterium
TATGTTTCGCGCGACAGATGACGGCATCGCACCGGATACCAAAGCCAACGATGGTATCTTTTCCGTACAACTCCCCATGAAGCAAGAAGAGCAGCTCCTCTTCTTTCGTTCCGCCTCGGAAGAGGAGAGTGCCTTGTTCAACAAGTCTGGGAGTGCCCGCATCGTTTGGGATGCGGAAGGACTTCGAAAAGAAGAAGTCAATGCTTACACCTTCTTCCTCGCCGGGCTTCCATATCGCTTCTATCCGATACTCGCACTCGTGTTTGGATTGTTGATCGCCGGATCCGGTCGCGATTTTGGGCCGATGCTCGAAGCGGAGAAGAAACAACTGCAGAAAGATGTCCTCGTCAAAGATCCCGATATATCGATCTCGAAACTCATGACAGCCATTGTTCCCTTGCTCCTTTTGGTTTGTATCACCGCTGCAGATCTCTACTTGCAGGGCAGTCCAAAGGTCGGTTCTGAAGCAAAGATCTTTGAAATCATTGGTGCCGCAGATGGGTACGATGCCATGCTCAAAGGAGCCATATTCTCGGCTTTGTCCGTATCTATTCTGGCACTGCTCAGCGGCACGTCTCCAAAAGATGTTGGCGGTGGATTTAAAGATGGTGCCACGCATCTCTTCGAAGCGCTCTGCATTTTGGTACTCGCATGGGCTCTTGGAAATGCCATCTCAGAACTCGAAGCAGCAACCTATTTGGTTCAAATCCTCGACGGAGCCATCTCTCCTGCGCTTCTTCCAAGCATCGTATTCATTCTCGCTGCTGGAATCGCCTTCTCCACGGGCACATCCTTTGGCACGATGGGTACCCTGATGCCGTTGGCACTGCCACTCGCCATTCAAATGCAACTCTCTCCGGAACTCTGTTTGGCCGTAGGAGCAGCCGTCTTGAGTGGAGCCACGTGGGGTGATCACTGCTCTCCAATATCCGATACGACAATTTTATCGAGTGCCGGTGCCGACTGCGATCACATTGCACATGTAAAGACCCAATTACCGTACGCCCTTGCCGCAGGACTCGTGTCTTTGGTCTTTTGCTCTATTCCGATTGGATTTGGACTGCATTGGGGTCCCGCATTGCTCTTGGGAAGCATCGCCTGTATCGCTATCATTTGGATATATGGTAAAACCCCTGAAACGCAGGTGAAGCAAGCGTAGCAACTACCGTGTGCGTTTCATTTCACCACTTTGCAGTCGTCCCCAATAATCATCGAGCTTGATTTTCACCTTACCCGAGAGAATAAACAACCCTAAGATATTGGGAAATGCCATCCCCAAAACCATTAGGTCGGAAAAGTCTAAGACATTGCCCAGTTGGAAGATCGCACCGAAGACGACACAGACCAAAAATATAATCTTGTAGGGTAGACTCGCCCACTCACCGAAGAGATAGGTCGTGCAGCGCTCTCCGTAGTAACTCCAAGAGATCATCGTGGAAAATGCAAAGAAGAATACCGCAATCGAAAGCAACATCGGAAACCACGAAACCGCAGAGCCAAAGGCCAAAGACGTCAACTCAACCCCTTGCAGATCCGGATGAGTGTAAACGCCGGTGATGACAACGACGAGTCCCGTCATCGTACAGATCAATATGGTGTCGATAAATGGCTCGAGCAGTGCAACAATCCCCTCTCGAACCGGCTCATTGGTGGCAGCCGCAGAATGCGCGATCGAAGCCGAACCAACCCCGGCCTCGTTGGAAAAAGCCGCCCGTCGAAATCCTTGAATTAGAGCACCGATGAAACCACCGTACACCGACTCGGTTGCAAAGGCCATTTCAAACATCGTAGCAAAGGCCTTTGGTACATCCGATGCATTCACAGACAGTATGTACAAGCAGGCCAAAACATAGAGCGCACACATGAGTGGAACGATCAAACCCGCTACTTTTCCAATGCTTTTAATGCCGCCCAAGATCACCATACCGACTAAAATTGCGATAAAAAGACCATAAATAACGCTTTTGGGTTCTCCCCCGCCGGAGAATTCGGTCGGATTGTCCACAGACAAAGCCCCTTCGTGAAAGACCGTTTTCAAAGCGGTACCGATCTGTGCTTTCTCTTCTTTCAAACCACCATATGCAAAGGCCGTTATGCTGGAGATCGATCCCGCAGTCACATTGGCGTCTTCACTGGCCTGAATGGCCCGCACCAAGACCGGTGCTGACTGAGACTGATCTGCTGCGATCTCAACCGTTTGGGTTGTAATATAGTCAAAGGTTTTACCGTCTTTTGACGCCGTCAACTTGGTTTTTATCGGAATAACAATGCTATCTTTACTCGCCTTCTTGGCTTTTTCGCTGGAAATCGGAGATTGTAGTGCCTGTCTGTCAACAGAGAAAACAACCTCACCTGTGGCCTTGGGGGCAAAAAATGGAATCGCGCTGGCCACCTGCGCGAAGGACTGATTGGATTGGAACATATTTCCACCGCCCAAACTACCGCCAATACACATCAAAGCGAAGACAACGGATAAAACCCTTCCCAATGCTCCGAGTTTCATCTCGCTAAGACCCTCGTGCAAATATCGCATCGGCCCGCCGGATACCTGTCCCTTACCATCTTCCTTACGATACATTTGCCCCAACGTACACTCAACAAATTTGGAGGACATTCCCAAAAATCCGGCAATGACCATCCATACAATTGCACCCGGTCCACCAACCGAGACAGCAACCGCAACACCTGCGATATTACCCAGCCCAACCGTCGCGGAAAGAGCAGACGAGAGAGCCTGAAAGTGAGAGACCTCCCCTTCGTCATCATCGTGATCATACTTCCCCGCCGTAACGTGAATCGCGTGAACGAAGCCGCGCAAATTGATAAACATCATCCGAAAAGTGAAGAAAATCGCTCCCAAAACCAGCCAAACGACGACCGCCGGTAAGACGATGTTGTTGGGGTTTGGAAGTTCCTTATCGCGAAAGTACTTTTCAAGTCCCTGTGCGGTTATTTTTTCTCCGTCGATCTTCTTCACCTTCAACAAGCGGCCGTCTCCATACACAAATCCACCAACTTCTACAGGGAGATAATCGCTCGGTAAAAGGATGGTCAAAGACGGGATACTGTATGGAGGGCTGTCTATATTTGGCTCCGGGTTTTGGATTGCCGGCTCCGGAATACCCTCGATGAGTTCCGCTTCTTGGATGATCGGACGCTCCACAATTATCGGAAGGCCTTCTATAATCTTAGTCGTAATAAAGCGCTCCATAGAGGGGCTTTGCGTCGGCGACTGAATATGCTCAGTGTTCTCTTTCCATTCGGCGATTGGGGTGAGTTCCAATTCCAACTCAGGAACAATCGTTTCCGGTATTTTAGCGACCAATTGATTTTGCTCAAAGGCCACCGACCATGAAAATATATCATTCTTTCGCTCGAGGGGCTCTTCCAGCGCCGCCGTCACTTCGTAGGAATTCAACTCAACGTGTTCAAACAGTTCATATTTACCATCTTGGTAGGCGAAAACATCCCATTTTGCTTTCTTCTTCTGGTCATTTTTGACCAATGTGAGTTCCAAAGGCTTCGTACTCAACTCTCCCATTTTCAAATGATTGTCCCAGAACGCAATATCGTAAAACATATACTTTCCGAGATTCCCAACGATGTGTTTCCCAAAAGCATCGTCCATCCGTTTGAAGAAACTCTCTTCCTCTTCTGCAAAAGCAGGAGTACAAAGAAACGAAAGCAGAAAAAGCATCAAATATCTCATATCTTCCTCACAAATCATGGAAATATAGCCGATATTCACCTTTTTTTCATGCACGAAATCCAGAAAAGCAGAATCCTTAACTGTGACAAACACACAGACAGGGATTAGATTGTGGAAATTGACCGAGCGCGCATATGCAACCCATACTTCCTCTACCCAAAGAAATATTGCTCCCTGAACAAATTGTGGAATTGCAAATACAATCTCCTATCGGTACCGCTGCCATAGAGTATCATATCCAAAGTGGTCAATCGCTGGTCGTTGTACCTCAACAAAAAGACACGTTGTATCCGGCCGCAGACGATCTGTTTCATATCGGCTGTACTGGACGCGTCCTTCGATCGGTCAGTAGTCAATC
>JAYYRF010000471.1:0-2610 GCA_036127535.1 Myxococcota bacterium
TCAGAAGAATTGAGGGGATGGGACTGGGAGACGCGAAACTGCTTGCCCTCATCGGAGCGATGTTGGGGCCCTGGCCAGCGCTACCATTTATCTTATTTTTCTCCGCCTGCTCGGCCATGTGTGTGATGATCCCTCTGTTAATTTGGAAAGGAAAGGGGTTTCGTTACGCTTTACCGTTTGGGCCATTTCTAGCCTTTGCTGCGGTGGTTTGGATTTTGCACGGGAAGGAAATCGTAAAGATTTGGTTGCCTGGAGCAGAATTGATTTTTATAAATCTATGACATCTATTACCAAAGATGCGTTATGCTGAAGCTATGGGTCGAGCAACTGAATTAAACCAACTGTTAAAAAAAGACTATCCTGCGGCTTCCAGGTTGCTCACGGATTTTGGGAAGAGACTGTACTTTCCCAAAGGCGTGCCCGCGCAGGCAGCGGAAGCCAAGGACTGTACGTACAATGCCACAATTGGTCAGTTAACCGATGACAATGGTCGTGCCCTCCCCATGCCCGTAATGGCAGAAAAAATCCGAGGTTTGACTGCAGAAGAAGTATTTCTGTACACGCCACAAGGGGGACGGAGCGATCTGCGTCGTCTTTGGAAAAGTAAACTACAAAAGAGTATTACGGGTACATTGTCTTTACCGGTTGTTTGTTGTGGACTGACGCACGGTTTGAGCATTTGCGCTGATCTGTTTGTCGATGAACAGACCACCGTACTCCTTCCGTCTCCTCGATGGGGTAACTACGACATGGTGTTTGGCATTCGTCGTTGTGGTCGCATTGTCGATTACCAATTAATGGGGGGAACTGCTCCCGCGCGCGGCTGGACATGGAATCTAGAGGGGCTTGCGGCCTCTCTTTCCCAAGTAAAAGGGAAGGCTTTTTTAGCTCTCAATATTCCGAGTAACCCTGGAGGCTACACACCGAGCGAAGCAGAAGTGGATCAATTGGTGCGCTTATTGAAACGACATCCATACCCGCTATGTATTATGCTCGACGAAGCGTATTACGGGATGGAATGGGAAGAACGTTGCTATAAAAAGAGTCTATTTGAAAAGCTATCTACCCTTGACAAGGAAAAATTCTTGGTTGTGAAAGTGGATGGGGCGACGAAAGAATTATTCTTTTTTGGAGGTAGGATTGCCTTTGTCTCCTTTAATGCCAAAGGACAAGCGGCGGCCGCTTTGGAGGAAAAGGTTATCGCATGTATCCGCTCAACGGTTTCTGCTCTGCCTTCTCCTTCGCAGGCTTTGGTATACAGTGCCCTATCATCAGAACGCTTTGATGCAGAGGTTCACAGCATCCGTGCGATGCTCCGAGAACGGTACCAGGTTCTAAAAGATTCATTGGCCAATAGCGCCTTAGATTATTGGCCGTTCAACAGTGCATTTTTTGCTTTGGTTGCGACAGATGGGTGTCCTGAGGCTATGCGTAAGAAGCTTTTGTCGGTTGATGTAGGGGTGGTTTCCTTCAAAGAAGCGAACGCCGTCCGATTGAGCTACTCCACCTTATCGAAGGATTCAATTCCGGAAGTGGTACGCCGAATTGAGTCTCTTCGATAAAACCCAAAAAAAAGGCTGGACAATAAAAGAACGCTACGCTACTATCTAGATATGTCTTTACACGTCAATATTTTTATCGGTGCGATTCTATCCTCTGCACATGCAGAAGAGCCAATTGAATACCGCATTGCTCATTCGTCTAAGCGTATTTATTCCCATGTTGGGTCACGCAATTTGAAGGGGATTCTGACCCGTCATCAAAGTTTTGCCGTCTTTGAACACTTCGAGTCAACGGCATCTTGTTCCGAAGGCTGGGCACAGGTTCATCAGCAAGGCTTTGTCTGCTTAAACGGTACCGAAGAGACGAATACACCCCCGACAGGAGAGACTGAATTTCTCGACTTTATTCCCCCTGACCCGCTTGAAACCGGTTATGAACTACCGGCCGATCTCTCTTTGGAGATCGATGCCTCTCCTTTTATGCCTTCCATTCACGCAAGAATTTTGGATGGGAGCCGAGGGAGACTTTGGGCATCCGTAGAAGATTATGAAGCCGGTAATCCTCCAAACTGGCGCTTAAAAGAAGATCGTGATTACCGCTTTGTCGATATTCTCGAAACCAAACGGGGACTGGTGCTGGAGCGTCCGAACGGTAAGATCACCCCGGTTGAGGAGTGGTTTGTATATCCAGTAAGCCAATTTTCCGGACGTGCGTTGGACGTTGAGCCTATCCCCAACGGCGAATTCGCCGCATGGGCGATTGACAAAGAAGGAGCGCCCATTTACGAAGAGCCCACGGAAGACTCTGACGTCTTGGCCTATGCCTCTTTTCAAGAGGCGTTAAACGTCTATGAGACCACATCGGAAAACTGGTATGGTATTCGTGACATCTTTGGTTCTCACGAAGACGGTTTTATCATGGCAGATCACCTCCGTGTATGGGAGAGTGCAAGTCGTCCAAAGGCGGTGGCTGACGATCAAATCTGGTTTGACGTCGATTTGAGTCAGCAAACCTTGGGAATGTTTCGGGGGGATTCTCCTCTCTTTCTCACCCTTATCTCCTCTGCGCGTGAGGGATACAAAACACCGACGGGATTATTTGCCATTT
>JAYYRF010000472.1:0-3381 GCA_036127535.1 Myxococcota bacterium
ATCCTTTCAGCGCGAGGACGTAGCCATCACACTCAAGGTTACACCGCAGATTAATGAGTCGAACTACGTTACCCTCACTGTTTTCCAAGAGGTGCAAGAAGTAGAAGAAGACTCCAAGGGACTCGACGTGTCCCAATCGGGCTTTATCACGTCTAAACGATCCGCAGATACCACTGTCGTAATCCAAGACAATCAGACCGTCGTGATTGGCGGCCTTATCGGCGCTACCGATACCGAAGTCGAAACGAAGATTCCACTGCTGGGAGACATACCTCTTATCGGACGTCTCTTCCGCGGCAAACGAGTCAAAAGTCGTAAGTCGAACCTTCTGATATTCCTCACGCCGCACGTCATTGACGACAGCGGAGACTTAGAGGAGATTTATCGTGTCAAAGTTGCACAGAGACAAGAGTTTATAAGACGATTTTATGGTAAAAGTCGAGACGAGCAAGAACAGCAAATATCCGGTCTGCTGTCGTACAGCATGAACCACATTGACCAGCCCTCTCGCTATCGAGGCAATGTGATCAGCAAGTCTCAGTGGAACGTGATTGGAGAGGATACCACTCCTGACCCCGCTCCAGAAACACCGAAAGAGGCCAGTCCGGAGAACACCACACCTCCCCAAGATACCCCGACCCCAGACTTGGAGGAGTAGTCCTGTGGCGATTCGTCGATTTGAAAATACTCCAGAGACCTCAGATATAAAAGCCCTCGCTCAAAAGATCGGCTTTCATCACTTGGAAACTGTCGATCTGGAAGACCTCGAAACAGACCTTATTCGCGGGCTACCGCTTTCGCTTGCGAGAGAGCAGCAATTCTTGCCGCTGTGGAAGGTCGACGACGGCTTGGTTGTGGCGATTAGTCAGCCTTACCGCACCGATATACTCAGCGATATCGAGTTGTATTACCAGCAAAAGATTACGCCGGTTCTCTTTGAGGAAGCCAAGCTCCTCCAACTGATCAACCAAGCCTATGATAAGGCTGCGCAAAGCGCAACCGCCGTTATGCAGGAGATGGAGGAGGATGGAACGCTCGAATCTGATGAAGAGATTTTTGTAGGAGAAGATCTCCTGGACAATCCACAAGCAGCACCGATGGTGCGCTTCGTAAACTCTCTTTTATCACAGGCCATCAAACAGAAAGCGAGTGACATCCATATCGAGCCGTTTGAAAAAGACCTCAGCGTTCGGCTACGGGTCGACGGTGTTCTGCAAGAGGTCGTCCAACCGCCAAGAGCATGGAAAGGCCAGCTGGTAAGCCGCATCAAGGTTATGGCGAACCTCGATATTGCCAAGAAGAACATCCCACAAGATGGTCGTATCCGAATTCGAATGGCCGGTCGAGAAGTCGATAATCGTGTGAGTACACTACCCGTACGTCACGCAGAGCGCGTCGTTATGCGTCTTCTCGAAAAGAAAGCCGAATTCTCCATGGAGACACTGGGGATGAATGCCGATACTCTCGATACCTTTCGCGAAATGATTCGTCGCCCATACGGAATCATTCTCGTATGTGGCCCAACCGGATCCGGAAAGACCACAACGCTCTACTCTGCTCTGAGCGAGATTAACTCGCCGGACAAAAACATACTGACCATCGAAGATCCAATTGAATACGAACTTCGCGGCATTGGACAAACCCAAGTTATGCCCAAAATCGGTCTTACCTTTGGGCGCGTCATTCGCGCACACCTTCGACAAGATCCCGACATCATCCTCGTTGGTGAAACCCGTGACAAAGAAACCGCGGAGAACGCAATACAAGCCTCCTTGACGGGCCACCTCGTTTTCAGCACCATTCATACCAACGATGCGGCAACCGCTTTCACCCGATTAGTGGACATGGGTATCGAGCCCTTTTTGGTAGCCACTTCTCTGGTGGCCATTCTCGCACAGCGTTTGGTTCGAAAACTCTGCGATGACTGCAAAGAACCGTTCACGCCCACCGCGGAACAACTTCGCAAAATTGGAATCCACAGCGAGCACGTAACCAAACCTTTTTATAAAGCCGTTGGATGTCCAAAATGTGGAAACAAGGGTTATCGAGGCCGAATGGGTATTTATGAGCTTCTCATCGTCGATGAAGATATTCGTCGAGGGGTTGCGAGCGGACAAGATGCCGCCGCCATCAAAAATATCTGCGTATCCAAAGGGATGAGAACGTTACGCGGGGATGGGAATATCCAAGCTATGAATGGGAAAACGACCATCGATGAGGTACTTCGAATCACAGCAGAGAGCATGGAGTAGACCATGGCAGCCTTCGAGTACAAAGGGTTTGATACAGCCGGCAAGAATGTCAGCGGAATCATCGATGCCGATTCCGCCAAAACCGCTCGAGCTCAACTCAAGAGGCAAAATATTTTCCCATCGGAAATCAAAGAGCAAAAATCCGGTCAAGTGACCAAAGGGAAAGGTCTCAGCGTCGAAATCGACCTCAAAAAAATATTTCAGCGCGTTTCCGTCAACGAATTAACCGAATTTACGTCACAACTCGAGACCCTATTTCGCACAAACGTCGACATCGCAGAAGCGCTCCAAATTCTCGGAGAACAAACCAACAACGAAATGCTCGAACTCGCACTCGCCGAAATTCGAGACGATGTTCGCCAAGGAAAACCTCTGTCAGACGCGATGAAACAGCATCCGAAAATTTTCAACAATCTTTATATCTCGCTCATCGAAGTCGGCCAAGAGTCCGGTAACTTAGATCAAGTCCTTTCCCGCCTGAGGGAGTATACGCAAAAGATCCAAGATTTACAACAAAAGCTCATCTCTGCACTGGCATACCCCATTTTAATGGGCGGCATTAGTACCGCTGTCATCTTAGCGTTGTTTATTTTTGTTATTCCCCGCATCAAGGAAACGTTCGAATCATTTGGGGCGACCCTACCGCTTCTCACGCGATTTTTTATCGCGCTGAGCGACTTCATCGTCTTCCGGTGGTACATCCCCCTCTTTCTCACGATTTGCGCCATCTTTCTCTTTCGATACTGGGTTCGTACACCAATGGGCGCACGAACCTTTGATGCAATTAAACTGAAAGTACCCATACTCGGCCCTTTGCTACGTATGATTGCCATATCTCGATTTTCACGAACATTATCGACACTTTTGAAAAGCGGTGTACCCATGACAACGGCTTTGGACACCGCAAAAAATGTTGTCGGCAACATTGTATTGGCAGAGGCAATCGAAGAAGCGCAAAACAGCATCATTAAGGGTCAAAACTTCGCTGATCCCTTGAGTAAAAGCGGACAATTTCCCCCTCTCCTCGTCCGAATGATCTCGATTGGGGAACGCACAGGGGAAATGGAAAATATGCTTTTAGAGGCCTCTGACACCTACGACCAGCGCGTCAGTAGTCAAATCAATGCTC
>JAYYRF010000473.1:0-5615 GCA_036127535.1 Myxococcota bacterium
GCTCAAACGAGCCCAATCCGCCCCCAATTGCCAAGCTCCAAGTCCAATTTCAGAAATGGAAATCCCATCGCTCACTTCTCTTCGTTTCATATCTGCATCCTTTTCGATTATAATTCTAGGAAGTTGGGAAACCCGTTTGACTTCCCTACTGACAAAGCTAAAATATCACATTTGGTGGGAGTGGACATGTATTCATTTTGGATCCTTTCGAGCGCTTGGGGGAATCCCATTGTGAATGGTGTAGAGGAAGAGGGGTTTCCCTCCGTGCTCGCCTTGGGTGTGGAATTTAACGGCTACGCCTTTAGCGCCTGCACCGGCAATTTAATTACCCCGCGCATCATCCTTACCGCTGCGCATTGCGGAGACGAGTACCCGTTGGAAGCGGTACTGCAACTCGGCTCTGCCTTTGTCGCAACCGAAGTGATCGATTTTGAAGCCAAACTCTCCCTAGAGGATGCCATCATCCATCCGGAATACCGCAAGATTGGCTCTTTGGGGCCCTATGATGTAGGAGCTTATGACTTTGGTCTCATCCAACTTGCAGAAGATGCCCCCGTCGCTCCGACGCTGTTTCGAAGCCTTCCCATCACCGAGGAGCACGAGGGAATTGCAATGAAGTCGGTTGGATTTGGAATTACGGGTCACAACCGTAATGACGGCGGTACCAAACGATCGGCCGACCTCATTCTTTCAGAAGTGAGCAGCTTATTTCTCGAGATCCAAAACGGAGACAACGCCGATGACGCAAACATTTGCTCCGGTGATTCGGGTGGCCCTATGTTTCATTATGACGAAGAAGCCGAACAGTATGTGCAGTGGGCTGTGCACTCTTGGGGTGATGTATACTGCTTGAGCGAATCGGGTTCCACCCGCACTGACATCGTTTCAGAGTGGATTTTCGACTACATAGAAGAGGTGCACGGCAGCCGTGACATCTGTGAGGTCAACGGCTTATACGAAGACGGAGTCTGTACAGAGCTATCGGCTTGTCTGCAAGAAGATCCCGAATGCATCGTTCCAGAAGAACCCAAAGGGGCTTGTAGCAGCGCCCCGATCGAGATGCTCGGTCTCTCCTTCCTCGGGGGACTGGTGGGACTCTTTCGAAGGCAAACCAAGAATTCGAACACAACCGGGAGGGAGACATGAGTGCCAACAAGATGAAAGTGTTGACCAAAGCCGAACGCAAAGTCGGTATTTGGATGGACGAGGCACCCATACCGGAATACGGCCCCAACGACCTGTTGATTAAGATTCGGAAAACCGCCATTTGCGGAACGGACATTCACATCTACAAATGGGACGATTGGGCCCAAAAGACCATACCGGTTCCCATGGTTGTCGGACATGAATTTTCGGGTGTTGTGGCCGCCGTTGGCTCCCATGCGCGCGGATTCGAGGTGGGTGACCGCGTCTCCGGCGAGGGGCATCTCGTATGCGGATACTGCCGAAATTGTCGTGCTGGACGCCCACACTTGTGCCGGAACACCGAAGGGATCGGCGTCAATCGACAAGGCGCCTTTGCGGAGTACCTCGTCATTCCCGCCTTCAATGCGTTTAAACTGCCCGATGGTATTTCGGACGAAACCGCCTCTTTTTTAGACCCGCTTGGCAATGCGGCCCACACCGCCCTTTCCTTCGATCTGGTTGGAGAAGACGTTTTAATCACCGGTGCCGGCCCCATTGGGTGTATGGCCGTCGCTATCTGCAAACATGTCGGGTGTCGACGCGTCGTCATTACCGATCTCAACCCCTATCGACTCGAACTCGCTCGGAAGATGGGTGCCGACCTCGCGATCGATCCCCGTGAAATGACACCAAAAGAAAGCATGAAGGTCATCGGCATGAAAGAAGGCTTCGATATCGGATTGGAAATGTCGGGCAGCTCGCACGCTTTCTCCCAAATGCTCGAATCGATGAACCACGGAGGACGCATTGGGCTACTCGGTATACCGCCCAAGGACTCCTCCATAGACTGGAACCAAGTAATCTTCAAGGGTTTAACCATCAAAGGCGTTTATGGACGAGAAATGTTCGAGACATGGTACAAAATGGGCTCCATGCTCCTCAGCGGCCTCGATGTCTCTCCCATTATCACCCATCAATTCCCCATCGATCAATATCAAGAGGGTTTTGAGACCATGCTATCGGGTCAGTCTGGAAAAGTCATCCTCAACTGGGATTGATTCTTTTACGGATCTGTTCCTTCGCGCGTGCTCCTTTCCGCTTCAGCACGGGTTTGAGCCAGCGACGCAAAACGGGAAACAGATAACCGACCGTGGTCAAGTAGCCCGAAGCGCGGGGCAGCTTCACTTCTCGGGGACGACGTATACAGGCGCCCAACACGGCATTTGCCACCCGCTCCGGAGAGATCATGGGTTGCGAAAAAGTCATATCGGACACCGCGTCCAAGTCCTTCAAGATAAATTCTGTCTCGACAGGACCGGGCGAAACCACACTCACCCCTACACCAAGCCCTTCTACCTCTTGCGCCAAAGCCATCGAGAAGGCGCGCAGGCCGAATTTGGTCGCGGAGTAGGTCGTCGAATTGGGCAAGGGCACACAGCCGGCCAAAGACGCCACAAATACCAGAACGCCCTTGCTTTCGATCAGCGAAGGTAGGAACAAACGAGAGAGATACACCGGTGCGGCGAGATTCACCTGAACCATATCTGCGAGTTCTGTCGCGGTTCTATCCTGTACCGCCCCACGATGGTGTAAGGCCGCGTTGTGAATCAAAATATCGATGCCGCCGAGCAATCGTACGGACTCTTCGTAGATGAAGTCGCAATCCGCCTGCTTCGAGATGTCGGCGGCAATATAGCCCTCTGCGGCAATGAACTCCGCCGCCGCCTTTAAACGCTCTTCTCCCCGCGCAACCAGAAGGACGCGCGCCGACTCCTCAACGAACATCTTGGCACAAGCGTACCCGATACCCTTGGAGGCACCGATGATCAGAACTCTTTTATGGTGGAAGCGATTCATCGTTCATCTCCAGAACACGTGAAATACGCAAGAAGTATTCGTCGCTGGTTTGGTGAGATATCAAGGTTTCCAAACGAAAACGCGCATTTAAAGTATCGTCCGCAATCGGTTTTCCATCTGTAAAGGAGACCCGTTGCACGACAAAGATTTCTTCAAAGAGCCTTTCTCGCCACTCTTGTTGGATTTCGTCGACATTGAGATTGGCATATTCAATGCTCAAGGCCCCCACATCAAAGATCACAATCGCGCCCGGCATGTCCGTCAGAAATAAAACGTTTTGGGAGCGATACGGCTCTAAGAAGTCATAGAGTCGGTGCATCTCTCTCGGGTACAAGAGCGCTTTGAGATATTCGTTCCGCACTGCGATCGGATGGTACAGCAGAAAGGATAAAAGACCACAGATCAAAACCAAACGTCCGTTCCATACTCTCGAGATCACAAATCCAAGAACCAAAGACTCTGTATTGTGTAGTACAAAGTAAAAACGCATAGTGGTATTGTTTTGGTAATCTCCCAAAAAATGAGCCAAAAAGATCATCGTGAAGAGAAAGGAGGGAAAGAGATAAAAGAAGACCCGACCCGGCAGTCGGATCCGCCAAAACGAGTGCAGCATCCAAAGCAATCCGATCGCGGCGCCCCAAATCGCTATGGGGTTGTAAGGCAGAACAAAGGACATATCGAACTGGGCCGCAACGAAGGATTGTACATTCTCCCACCAATGTGCGGGAGAGAGCAAAGACGTCGAATCGTTTTCATACTTGCCCTGCGAGAGCCTCATTTGAAACCACTTCGGCAGCAGGAAAAAAAAGGTGGCGACCGACAGCATTGAAGCGCGCTGAATCATCGGTTCACGCAGGGACGGATCGTGCAGGATATACACCGCGATCAAGGGCATTAACAAAACATTCTCGTAGCGCGCATGAGAGAAGAGGATCACAACCCCCCAAAGCAACCACAAGGAATGAGAATCAACTTTTTCCTCGTAGCGGTAAAGCTGCCCCAAACAGAGCAAGAGAAGAACGGCCGAGAGAAGATCGAATCCACCCGAGCGGGCGCACAAAGACACGATGGGAATGGACGCGACCAAAAATACCGTACCCAAGCCACTCCAACGATCACCAAAACGGTTTCCCCAGTAATAGACCACCGAGAAGAGCACCGCTAAGAGAAACAAATTAAACCATCCTGCATTTTCGGGTGCATAACCGAACAACGCGTGTACCAAATGAACCCCAAAGGGAAAAAGAGGCGGACGGATCGGCGGCGTGTCATGCGTGGAATGGTAGGACTCGTAGTAAAACTTTCCGGAAATGGAATTGACGGTTTCCTTTGTGTCCAACATCGAACGAGAAACCGAAATCAGATTGCTCTCATCGGCGAGAACCCGAATTTCAAACGGCACGCTCACGTACACGATCACCAACAGTATGGCGATCGCAGCCAAAGGCCACCGATGGGGCTGTAGAGACTGCCACCGAAGGGAGAGCGTCCGAGAACGCCCAAGAAGAACACAAAAGAAGGACAGCAATCCAAACATAAAGAAATACGTGCTCTTGACAAATACATCTTCTCGATATTGGGAGGCGTACTCAAAACCCACCAATATCCCCATAGACAACACGCCCCATACAATCGCACCGACCTTTGCATTCACGACGCACCACCGTAATTTCGCCGATAGATCTCCTCCCCCATCGCTTCAATTTGATACGCGACCATGCGATCCATGGCGTTTCGAAGCGGCTCGTAGAACCCCTTTCGATTCTCGATGACCTCCAGTGCCCACGCGATCGCCTCGAGAGAGGATAGACCGCCCGGTTGTCGAGAAGAACGGATTCGGTACCGACTCGGCTCAGGGGACGCGAAGCGATACGTTGGTAAATGACGCAGGACAGATTCGGCCGCCATCATGCCGCGCACTTGATCCCAGGTACCATCCAAAACCAACAACGTTCCGTCTTCTGGAAAGGCCTCCAGCGGCTGCGCATCCGGCGCGGGAAACAGAAGAGACAACGAAGGCATTTGCAACCAATCCATCGATTGGCCGCTGGAAAAAGAATGAACAAAGATTTGAGACAGCATTTTTTCCGCAATCCAAACCGTTCCCAAGGCGTGCTTCCTCTCCTTTGGATGCTGTAACACCCGAACCGGCACGCGGTTTTTAAGCGATACCAGCGCAGCGCAAAGACAAACCGATACCGGTCTCTGACAGCCGCTACATCGCTCCCTCATTTCATATCACCCGTGTTGAAAGCCAAATCTTCGGTGTTTATAACACGTCTATTCAATTTGGAGTTCTCGTGCTTCTGTGGTCTCGCTACCTACTATCCTTTTCTCTTCTGCCCCTCGTGATCCCGCTGGGAGTCCGATTGCGAAAAACGATCATCCGACTTCCGGAAGCGCCGGGCGAACGCAGGGGCTTTGTCGGGAACGCCGCATCAACAACATTTCTACTCTCGCTCGGCGAATCGCCCATCGCCGGTGTCGGACTCGAAGCTCAATCCCAAAACCTTGCTCCTTTGCTGGCCAAGCATCTTCACCAAGAGAAATCCAATCAGGTAGAATGGCAAATTCTCGGCAAATCCGGCTTGCGCATCGGCCAAACAATTCCTCTTTTTGAACCACAACTGCCT
>JAYYRF010000474.1:0-2999 GCA_036127535.1 Myxococcota bacterium
CGTTCCAGCAGCGCACTTTTCTCCTTTCCACTGCCGAGAGCCATTTTGGAGATGTACATCAAAATTTCGGCAACCACGGCTCAAGTATCGAATCACCTCATTCAAGCGATCGTTTCGTTTTGCGGAAAAAGGATCGAGCACAGGATAAATCACCTTCTTCGGGAAGGCAATCATCATCGTATCCAAAGATTCTTCTCGAAAGATGGAGATAATCTTCGTTCCGTTTCGTTCTGCAGAGTGTAAGGAGATCTCCCCCGCGACCAACTCTTCTACCAAATTGTGCTCGATCCCCTGACGGTTGAGCATGGCTAAAAAAGACGGTGTATCCATGATGGTACGGGCAAAAACGCCCGGTACGTTCGTTTTCGCCTCCGTAAGACGAAACCCCTTGCTCAACAAGTTCTGTTCTATGACAGCCAAACTCTTCGCTTCCTCTTCTACAATTGAAAGTGGTTCTACTGGAGAAGCCCAACCCAACGCGCAAAACAAATAAATCAACATGTCCTATATCCTAGAAAGACTCTACAAAGGCATTGGCAGCGTGTCTTTGGACAGCATCAAAATCTATATATGAGCCCGAACTTTGCGCAGACGATAATATCTGCTGGGTTTTAACATCAATGCGTTTAATCGTAATTACAACCTGACCGTTCAAAACCTGAATATTACCGGTTACCACTTGCGATGCGCGAAGTGCCTTGCCTATCTCCACCGCCTTACCATCGTTTATGTTGTTGTCTTGGTAAATCAACTCATCCACTACAGATTGTACTTGGCCTCTCTCCACAACTTTGGCGATGTTCGACGAACTCAGACGACCGCTCAAATAAGAACGAAAGCCGGCAGCCAAATCTTGATACTTCGCAGGGGTATCGAAGGGCATCACCGCCACAACGACATCTTCGAGCGTACCACCAATCTTCTGTAAACTGCGCTTGGCCTCTTCTCTGACCGCCGCATCTAAATCTTTTTGCGAAATACGATACAAATCTTTACGAACCGTAGACAAACGCTGCGTTCCCAAAGCCCGAACGGCGACGGCACGAACACTCGCGTTTTCGTCGCTTTTTCCAACGTCCAGCAGCTGTCTTGGAACCGATTCGCTTTTCACCCACTCCAAAACTTCCACCGCATGTAGTCTCTCTTGCCATCTCGGGGAAGATCGCAGTATACGAATCAACGCTTCCTCTAAATAGGGAACCTCTCCACGCATTTGAAAACGCAATATCATTCCCTCCACGGCAAGACGACGCATTGTGCCATCGGAGGAAGACAGCAATTCGATATAGGTTGGATCTATACCCTCTTCTTTGCCGGCGTAATCGTTCAAAAGTCGAAGTGCTTTTTGACGAACGACTTGCTCGTTTGAACGAGTATACGAACACAAAATTGGAATCATCTCCGGATCTCTGCGCAGCGCCAATTCTTCAACGATCCATTTTCGCTGTTCATCATGTCCCGTTTGCTCAAATTGAGCGGCTAACCAATTGGAATCTTTACTTCGAAGTTGTGTACGGCTCACGGAACACCCGAGGCTCGCGAAGAGAAAAAGAGTCACCGTCATTGAAACCGAATCCTCCCGCCCCGTCCATTTCTACCCGCTAAACCCTTCTTTTTAGAACAGGAGCGGTTCGCTCCTTGCGTGCCTGCTCCACCATTGCTTCCGGTTCCTCCTCTACTTCCATTTTCGGCCTCCGGGCTACCGGTTCCAGCCTTCCCGGAATCACCTGCTGCGCCACCGGAGCCACCAACCCCACCTGTACCTGTTTGTCCAATCATACCAACTTCTCCACCCGCCCCACCATTCCCAGGAATGGATTTGAAGCGAAAATAACGTTTTACTTGACGTTGAAACACCCGACTTCCTTCGATCTTTATGAGAATTTCTCCGCCATCGCCACCGCGACCACCATCACCGCCGTCGCCACCACACCCGGGAGAAGCTCCATTACCGCCATTGCCACCGTCCCCACCATAGCCACCATCGCCGCCGTTGCCTCCTTTTGAACGCGTTTTCTCGACCGTCGGGTCCGTGGGCAAATCCAGCCCCCCCATGCCACCGGAGCCACCATCACCGCCGTTGCCACCGTCACCTCCATTACCGCCATTACCACCATCACCGCCGCGACCGCCATCACCGCCGCGACCACCATTGCCCCCGACACTTTGGAAGACAAATCCGGTCTCCTGATGAAAGATGTAATTTTTTACTTCGCCGCGATATCGCTTCCCGTTTCGATCAAACCAATTCGCTTGGCTCTCCACATAAATCAACTCTTCGTCGGGATAGAACGGAGAGAGAATGGGACGAAAAATAATTTGCAGTTGAGGACCGTTTAAACCATCGCTACCATCAGCCCCCGCACCGCCATCTTCCCCTTCGAAACCATTACCGCCATTGCCGCCGCGACCGCCGTCACCACCGTTCTCGCCGGCTCGTCCTTCTCCTCCTTTTCGACCCGCAACGGTAGAGTCAGCACCAGTAGATCCATCTCTACCTTGATACCCGTCACCGCCACGGCCACCGGCACCACCGCTTTGTCCGTATATATTTGCGTCTTTACCGTCCAAACCATCGCCACCGCGGCTTCCAGATGTTCCCGTACTTCCAGACTCACCACTCGATGCGGCATTGACCGGCGGCGGTGTTTTGCCGGCATCTGCTGGGATTGCATGAGGAGAACCTCTTCGATACGGAACGTAGGACTTGTAATAAGGAGGTACAATCACTTTCTGAGATACATCACCAACACGAACCTCTACCCCAAAACCACTATCCAAACTCGCTAAAACGTTTCCAACGGGCCGAAATAAATAATTTGCATCCAATGTACCGTTAATCGGCTCTACGATAAAAGAATCATTTTTCAATTTACACATCTCATACAGGTCCGTACCCTTGCCGTATTTGGACGTTCCATGCGGAACGTCGGTGTAATAGAAATCTTTTTGATCGGTAGAAAGAACGATTCTATCGATCAAAGCTACCCCTTCAGGCT
>JAYYRF010000475.1:0-13612 GCA_036127535.1 Myxococcota bacterium
TTCTTCAAGTTTTATTCTTAGGAATTCAACGGGTATGATGGAATTTAGGAGTTTAAATCGACTGTCTTGGAACAAATATTCTTTTACGGCGTCTCGTTTCTCTTCCAATTGTCTTGCGTGACGTTCCGTAAAGCTTTCAAATGGTGAATCGGATGTTTTGACGATGACAGAAGATTTTTTGAGTTGGGGACAAATTCGTTTGAACAGGTTGGTTAACGTCGGATTTTTGAGAAGCGTTTTGGCATACTCAAGCTTGAATCCATCTGTAATCCCCAGTACCAGTTTTGTGTCGGTCTTCTCAACAACGGCGGCGTGGTTTGATAAGAGATCAAACTCATGTCCCAGTGCTTTTATTTCTTCTCGCAAAGAGTGGAAGAGTTCATAATATTGATCTCTTTTTTGAATGATTTCATCATTCAAAGGTTTACTTTTAGCCTGTGGCTGTGGTTGAGACGGACGTATTGTTGAAGCTATTTCCTTCGGCTTGGGCTTTGTAGGCTGGGCAGAGAGTGGTTTCTCTTGTGGTTTGCTGACTTTAGGCTCCTGCTCTTTTCGCTCTACGTTGGAGGTTTGAACGATCGGTTGAGGAGCAACCTTTTTTGCAACTTTCTCCTCGGTTTTCAAAGATGGTTTCGGGGAAGTGGGGGGGGGGCGATGGTTGTTACTGCTTTGGACTATCCCCCTACGGGGAAGAGGCTCCTTATCATTGGGCTGGGTTTGCTCCAAACGACCGAGTCTTTCGATAAGTTTATCGATGGGTTGTGCGGGACGGATCGTGATTAAACGGGCAACGGACATTTCCAATACCAGCTTGGGGCGATGGGAGCGAGCGAGTTGCTCGTGGGTATCCAACATGACCTGAAAACTTCTCACCAGTACATCGGGCGTGACCTTGTTGGCAATTTTTTCGAGTTGTCGTGCCTCATCCCCAGAAATATTGAGGTACTGAGAAGCATCGTCTGATAAGAGCAATAACGTTGCATTTCTCAAAACCTCCAGCATTTCGGAGGAGAATTCTGTAAGGTCATATCCGTAAGAGTAGACTGTGTCTATGGCTTTGAGACATAGGTGTGGACGGGAAAGTACGATTCCTTCCAGCATCTGATAGAGTAATCCGCGGTCGATGAGTCCCAACGCTTCGGCTACGCTTTCAACGGAAATGTTACTGCCTCCAAAACTGATTACCTGATCGAGAAGACTTTGAGAATCTCGCATTGAGCCTTCTCCAGCCCGTGCAATCAGTTGTAATCCACCCACGTCGACTTGGATTTCTTCGGCATCGCATATGGCTTTGAGTCTCTCGACAACAATCTTAGACGGGATACGCTTGAACTCAAAGCGCTGTACACGGGAGAGTATGGTGTCCGGAATCTTTTGAGGCTCTGTGGTCGCAAAAAGAAATAAGATGTGAGACGGCGGCTCTTCCAGTGTCTTGAGCAGTGCATTGAAGGCACCTTTGGAGAGCATGTGCACTTCGTCTACAATGTAGATTTTCTTGGGGGATTTTACGGGCATATACTGTGCAGATTCTCGAATGTCGCGCACATTATCTACAGAGTTATTGCTGGCTCCGTCTATTTCAATCACATCCGGAGAGCGTCCGCTAAGGATTTCTTCACAATTCGAGCAGACGTCACAAGGTCTAATGCTCGGGCCCTTTTCACAGTTCAGAGCGCGAGCAAGTGTTCGCGCGGCGGTTGTTTTACCGACACCGCGTGGACCGCTAAACAGATATGCATGATGGACTCGGTCATACCGTATCGCGTTTTCAAGTGTCTTTGTGATGTGTTTTTGCCCAGCGATTTCTTTAAACGTTTTGGGGCGCCACTTTCGGGCGATCGCAACATAGCTCATAAACAAGTCTCAAACGGGTTGAAATAAAAGAGGATCTAAAATCTGAGAGATGATCGGGGTTACCAGCACCCTGCAGGGACCGACACCGTTGCTTCCTCTCGGACCTGGCGGGGTTCACGGATCTGCAGTCACTGGGACCCGACCATCATCTAAGATTTTAGTATCCTCAAAAAAGAGAGTGGCGGTGAGAGAGGGATTCGAACCCTCGGTAGCTTTCACTACACCCGCGTTCCAGGCGAGCACCTTCAACCACTCGGTCACCTCACCAATACCACTAAAAACGGAATAGAATCTTGTTTGTCTGCTCATGGCAGATGTTTGAATACAGGTGTGAATCGTTGAGCGGAGGTACATCATTTCTGAAAAACTCGTCTGGAAGGAATTGGGTTCTTACAGATGTAATATAACCACTTAATCCCGTTTTTGAAGCTTTCTAGAACGGATGCGGCGAAAAAATGTCCGCAAAAGAGTTGCGCATTCTTCCTCTAAAACTCCGCCGCGAACCGGAAAGTGGTGATTCAGTTTTTCAAACTGGTTGATGTCTGCGACACTTCCCATAAAACCTGCCTTTGGGTCGAAACATCCAAAAACACAGGCTTCGATTCTTGAAAGCCACATGGCTCCGGCACACATCGGACAAGGCTCGAGCGTAACGTAGATGGTACATCCCTCTAAACGCCAACTGCCAAGTACATCCGCAGCTTTGCGAATCGCGAGGAGTTCGGCATGTGCGCACGGATCTTGATCAACCTCTCGCCGATTGTGAGCTTGTGCGATAACCTCACCATCTTTCACAACCAGAGCGGCAACGGGAACTTCCCCCATTTCTGCAGCGGCTTGCGCCAATTCGATGGCTTGCCTCATGAACGGTTCGTCTGTATTCATTGCGATCTCAAAGAACGTGTTGTTGCGAGATAAAAAATCTTTTATTCAAATCGCACAATGCGAGCAACGGTTGGTAATATATGTTTAAGAGGTGTTAATGTCAATTGAAATTGAATGTACCGAATATGTTTTTTAAACACCTATATCCACTGCTCGAATCGAAGATACGAACTCGCCTAGACGATCTCTTTTCAACTTATCAGGACGGAATAGCCATTCCAGATTCGTTTTGGAATGATCCAAAATATTTAGATAAGGAGGCAACGATAGACCAAGCTTATCATTCTACGCCTGAAGCAAAAGAAATATTCAACGCATATAATTTGAGTGCTTGTGATCACTGCAGCGTGCGTTTCGATGAGACGCTCGAAGAAGCGGCACAGGCATACAGCATTTCCTTGGAAATTTGGCAGATACAATTAAATTGCAAAATTTTTAACCGTTATACTTAAAGCGATTTTCTAATAGTACATATAGAGTATGTATACATTCAAAGGATTTATTGATGCTCTTTCTATTCCTCTCAAACTCTTTTGCTGCCACGCCGCAGGAATTGGCGAATGCCATGTCAATACCTGCAACCGATGTGGTCAGTCAAACGCTCACTGCGGATGCTTCTGCTACGGCGGTTCTAACCGAAACCGGTGTGATTTATCCAACCGATGGAAATGATTTCTCATATCTTTACACGGGCTCAGTCGGTGTTGCTCCCCAGTCGGGTACCGATTTGGGCTCTTACGGTGAGTCTGGTGATCGAACAACCTTTACCGTGCAGTTACTGGTGCCACCCACCGCCAATTCCGCGCTATTTGATTTCTACTTCCTCTCCGCGGAGTATCCAGAATTTGTTGGAACAGAATACAACGACAAGTTTGAAGCCAATGTCACCGGAACGGCATACAGCGGCAATGCCGCAACGGACAGTTTGGGAAATATGGTTGATGTAAACTCCGCTTTTTTCACGGTTGTCAATGATATAGATTTACAAGGTACGGGTTTTGATGCTGGTGCAGGGGGCGGAACGGGCTGGCTTACAATGATCGTTCCGGTTGATCCCGGTGACACTGTCACATTCTCTTTTACGATTTACGATGTGGCGGATGGTATTTACGACTCTGCGGTTCTCCTGGATGGTTTCGATTGGTCTACAACCGATGTGGACGAGCCAATTATCGTGGATCCCATCATTTTAGATTACATCTCACCCAAGCGTTCTCAAACCGAAGGTGGCATCGTTACCAATATTTATGGTGAAGACTTTAACAGTACGTGTCTCGCTTATTTCGACGGAATAGAGTCGCCGAGCACAACCTATATCGATCCAACCCGAATTCAGGCAGAGGTTCCTCCGCACGATGTGGGCATCGTGGATGTAGAGGTTGTCTGTGACAGCGCACAAGATAAGCTCCAAAGCAGTTTTACCTATTATGAAGATTCTGACGGTGCCGAACCACCGAGCATTCTCTCCGTTGAACCGTATCAGCACTTTGATTCAGGCGGCGAAACCGTTGTGGTTTCAGGCATTGATTTCGTTTCTGGAGCGGTGCTCGATGTGGACGGCGTAGAAGTCGAAACCGAATTTGTAGATGTAAACACTCTGAAATTTATTGCCCCGGCACATGCATTGGGCTTTGCGGATGTTCGTGTCGTCAATCCGGATGGCTTATACGACGATCTTTCAGGAGCGATGTATTACGTACCTTCGCCAGATGAGCCGGAACCGGAAGACGAAGTGGAAGATACCACCGATATGAGCGCGGATAGCGATGTCCTAGAAGGCGATGGTGCTCCGAAAGATACATCGGTAGGCAGTTGCTCTCATTTCTCTTCTCCAAAGGAAGGGCTTGGATTTATTCTTATGATTTTGGGCGTACTCGCTTGGAGAAAGAAATGAGAGATGCACTCCCCTTTTCGATGTTGTTTTTATTTGCCTGTTCAGAATACAATTTGAGCGAAAAGACGTTTCAAGAGCTTCCAAACGATGAACCAGAGGAGGAATTTGTTGAAGATGTTCCTCCGATTCCCATCGCAGGTGCTTCTGTACAGACGAAGCGGGAAACGCTGGTTCAGCTCACCGGTTTGGATTCCTATGACCCCGATGATTTGAACGGTCAACTTACATACCACTGGGAAATCGTATCCTCTCCGGACGGTTCGGCTCCCTTTCTCGATGATTCAACCGCCGCAGAACCCTATCTTTTCGCAGATATATTGGGTGATTACGTGGTTGAACTCACCGTTACCGATCAAGATGGACTTGTATCCGAGTATAACTCCGCGACTTTGGTGGAGGTAATCCCATACGAAAATCTGATCATCGAACTCAATTGGGACATCGACGGCGTTGACTTAGATTTACACCTGGTTCGACCCGAAGGGCTCTATTACCAAGAATCTGATTGCTACTACGGGAATCCCAATCCGGATTGGGGAATAGAGGGAGACCGCACGGACAATCCAACCTTAGCATTTGACGATGAAGGAACCGAACGTCGTGAGGCCATTGATTACTTGCGTCCGATAGATGGTGTCTATTCGATCTACGCGCTGTATTATAAAAACTTGACTGCTGATTACCCCTATGTCACACCACACGTCACCATTTATGGTGAAAACCAAGTCCTCGCAGACTTTGATGGTCCTCGTTTGACCTTGGAAGGAAATGTTTGGCATATTGGAGACATCGATTGGGAAACACTCTCCTTTGAGATGAACAGCATCATATATGATCACGTAGACTTGGGCGGTCCAGTCTACGACGATTAAGGTTTTTGATCAAACAAACAGAAGCTGAATTACGACCGCCGTAATGACGACACCACCACTCATCAGCAAGAGTTGTGTAGCAATATGCAGCGGCTTTCTCTCTTCAATGGGTGTTGGTGGCTTTGCTTTCCACCAACCTCTCCGCGTGTGTGTAAACGGCAGAGCGAGATCTTGTGGGGTTGCAACGAGTGGGTCTTGTGGCCTTGGTGGATCGACGAGTGGTTGAGATTGCGGGGGTTCACGTACGATGATGGTTGTCGGAGGGGCCGATAGCGCTCGCTGAGATTGGCGCTCGTCTTGATATTGGTGCAATTCTTCTCGCATCACGGCCCGCAGAGTATGAAGCAATTCAGTTGTCGGCGGCAGTGACCGAATTTCCGTTTCCGGAGAGAGAATGTTTTGCAGATGTGTATAGGCTTCTTGTGCACTGTTATGGCGATTCTTTACCTTAGCCGCACACAGTTTGCCTAAGAATTGACGGTATGGAGGAGATAAAGAGGTATATTGGGAATAGTCGAGCTCGAGTTGATCGTTGAGGAGTTGTGACGGATCTTTTCTACATAGCAACTGGGTGATCATGGCTCCGAGACTGTACAGATCGGTACTTAGACTTGTATGACCGTGAATCTGCTCGGGTGCCATGTAACCGAAGGTTCCGGCAAAGGTACTGGCACCGAGTTCCGGATCGCTGAGCGCATCTCGCACGGAACCGAAGTCGATGAGGAAGTAAGATTCCGACGGTGGATGGAAAATGACATTGGATGGTTTAATGTCACGATGGATAATGGGGGGCGAAAGATTTTGTAAGTACACGAGTATGGAGAGCAATTGTTCCGCAATCGACCAAATTTCGGTTTGTAAAAAGCGTTTTTGAGCGATTTGCTCTTGCAGTGTGGGTCCGGAAATATATTCTTGGATGACGTAGAGCAGTTTGTGACGGCCAACCTTGAGAACAAAATGCTCGTAGTATTTGGGTATCTGGTCATGATGGAGTTCTTGTAGTATGTGGGCTTCTTTTTGGAGACGGTCGATTCGCTTATCTTGGCCTACAGGCTTCCATGGTAATTCTTTGATGGCCACGATCTGTTGACTTTTCGTATCCAAAGCGCGGTATGTAATGCCCACCGCTCCTTGACCGATGGCTTCCAGTAAGGCGTATCTTTCTTGTAGCAATGCGGGCTTTCCGCATTCTTGACACCGGTTTTCGGTATGGTTTTGATTGGCGCCACAATGTGCACAGATCATCGTATGGCTCTGGGTCGAAGTGGTGATTCACTAATATATTAACGTAAAGCAATCGAGCGTCGCTTTTTCATCCAAGAAGAAATGGGTTCCCATACATACTTTGAGGCGTGCTTCCCGAGAATAATATCGAGGTGACCC
This sequence comes from Myxococcota bacterium, assembly GCA_036127535.1. GTDB lineage: Bacteria > Myxococcota_A > UBA796 > UBA796 > UBA796. The sequence continues at coordinate 6,889 of JAYYRF010000475.1, forward strand.
CAGTGCGTTTCATGGTGGAAGTCGTCGAGAAGAAGAATCTCCTTATCGGTGGAGCCCGATTCGTCAAAGGCGGGGCGTCCGTCTCGGGGTGTCAAAAGGTGATCTTTATCGCCCAAAATGACCAGCAGCGGAATATCGAGTTGTTTCCACGTTTGGTGGTAATCAAAATGTTCTTGCGTTCCCCAGCGGCTCATTTCCTTCCACACCTCTACGCTCGTCCAGTCCATTCCGCGTTTCATACGCTCTCGGAGTAGATCGGGCTCTACGGTACCCGGCCACCAGCCACTAAGAGGAAAGGTGTATCCGACAACGTCGCTTATGCCATACAATTTAGCGAGTAGATCACCTCCAAGGCGGGTTTTTATTTGGAGATCACTCAAGAACGATGCACGAACCAAACGATTGGTGAGGTGACATAAAACACGAATGACAGGATTATTTCCAAAGTGGTAGATCGCGCCAATACCAATAATGCCGAGGCATTTGAGTGGGAGCATCGTACAGGCCGTTCTATAAATCGTTGCACCGCCAAGAGAGTGGCCAATCCAGAAAGCGGGCTGCTCGATAAAGTTTGCGACCAGTATAAGATCTTGCAGATAGTCGTCGACAGACTCCGCACCTTTGCTATTGGCGTCTCGGCTGCGTCCATGGCCTCGGAGTTCCATATTCCAAACATCAAAACCTTGTGCTGCGAGAAAATTACTCATGGAGCGCTGCGAGCAATCCCAGGTGTATCGATTTTGCGCAAATCCATGGACGAGTATCACCGGTGGAAGGGTTGGGCCAGAAGGGAGATGTTTCCGCTCCAGCGCAATGGGGCCAGGAAGGAGGATGACCTCTTTGCGAAGGGAAATCCACTCTTCCCCTTCAATGCGTTGCCGCACGATGGTTGTTTCAACGATCTCAGCGTCCAAGATTTCGTCCATTCAGAGCGAGATGGAGGTCTTGTATATTTCCTCGGTTCCCGACAAAAAGAGGGGTTCTTTCGTGAAATGCGACCGGGGTTTTATCTAAGATGTTGATTCGTCCATCGCTGGCGAGGCCACCAGCCGCTTCTGCGAGGAAGGCTATGGGAAATCCCTCGTAGAGCAGTCTCAGTTTTCCTTGGGGGTTTTTGATTGTTCCCGGATACATAAAGATTCCTCCTTTGAGCAAATTTCGGTGAAAATCGGCAACCAAAGAACCGATATATCGGGCTTTCCACTTCTCAGAGCCTTCCTTGAGACTTTCAATATAGCGACGAAGTGTGGGATCCCAGGCGGCGGCATACCCTTCGTTTACCGAGTATGTTCTGGCGGATGCATTGAGCCGGATATCGGGGTGAGAGAGAAAGAATTCTCCGACGGTTGGATCCAATGTAAAGGCATGCACGCCGTCGCCGGTCGATACGACGAAGACCGTTCCAGAGCCGTATATGACATACCCTGCGGCTACGAGATCTCGACCGGATTGTAGTATATCTTCCTGACTGGCCGGTGTCTCCTCGGGACTTTTACGGCGGAAGATACCAAATATGGTGCCTATGGTCGCATTGACATCGATATTGGAAGATCCGTCCAGAGGATCGATACAAACGACGTAGCGACCCGATCGGAAACGCTTTGGGATGAAAAAGGGCTTTTCGTCTTCTTCTGATACGATCGCACAGCACACACCCGGATGTTCGAGAGCGCGTTTAAAGGTTTCGTTCGCGTAGATATCGAGTTTTTGAACAAATTCTCCTTGGATGTTCATCTCTCCGGTCGCACCCAAGATACCCGCGAGTCCGGCTCGATTGACGCGAGCCGACACCAAGCGCGCTGCCAACGCGATCTGCTTGAGCAGTGTAGAGAATTGGCCCTGTGCCGTTGGGTGAGCCTTGGACGTTTCGAAGATGAAGCGATCCAGAGTGGTTCCTTCTTCAAATTGCTGCATGATATCTCCTTTTATGTGCCTTGAGACTTCGGTTTATCTTTAAACATCAGCATCCAATCTCCTGTATTAACAAGGGTATCGTCGTGTTTAAAGATATCCGCTTTAAACACGACGCGTCCTTTTCCACCCTTGGAAGAGAGGTTCGTGCTCATGACGGTGAGTTTGATGTGGATGGTATCACCAATGAACGTTGGGGCTTTGTACTGAAAAGATTGGCTCATCAGCCCAATTACACTGCCATCAAAAATGCCCAAAGCATGGACCAGACCGGTTGAAATACTTGTTACGAGCATTCCGTGTGCAATCCTCTGTTTGAAGCGGGTCGTGCGCGCAAAGATGACATCTGTATGCAGTGGATTGTAGTCTCCGGTGAACCCTGCAAAAAGAACGAGATCTGTTTCTGTGATGGTTCTACGTCCGGAGGTAAATTCCTGTCCGATATGAAAGTCAGAAAAATAAAGCCCTCTGGTCATCCTTAGATCCTATCTTTTAAAGTATTGTTTATCGTTCCTTCATAAATTGTCTACTATCAATACTGACAGTTATGAAGCAACTTTCCGATACATATGATAAGGAGTTCTTTATTGCAGGAGTCCTGATGCGTATTTTTACAATTTCTTTTTTTATTGCCTGCGCCCCAGACCCAAAAACCTTCAATGCTGATCCCCGAGCAGATATTACGTCTCACCAAGAAGGAGCGGTGTTTGTCGTGGGCTACCCAGAGACGTTGCGCGCACAAATTTCCGATCCCAACCACACCGTTGCTGACTTGCAGGCACGTTGGTTGCGAAACGAAGAGGAGCTTTGTGGCTGGGGTATACCCTCTGAGACCGGAGAAAGTCGTTGTGAATACGAACCACAATTGGGCGATGAACTCATCCAAGTGGAAGTGATCGATCCGTTTGAAGATGATTTTGTAGCAGATCTCCCGATAGTGGTAGAAGACTCGCAACCGCCTTTCATCGATATGCTGCAGCCCGCATCGCTCGATTATTATTATGCGGATCAAAAAGTCCTATTCTCCGCGCTGGTGTCGGATGCCGAAGATACCGCGGATCTGCTCTTACTGTCTTGGCATAGCTCTTTAGAGGGGGATTTGGATCTCGATACCACACCGGACTCTTTGGGATACATCGAGGATTCGCAGTATCTTATCCCCGGGGAGCACGTCATATCGCTAATGGCCACAGATAGAGATGGAAAGGAGGCGATGGCAGAGGCGACGATTATGGTTGGGTTGACCAATACCGATCCTTCTTGTGAGATTGTGGAGCCGGAGAATCTATCCGCTTACGCTTATGGTTCAAACGTTTCCTTTATGGCACAGGTGAGTGATCCTGAAGTTGGGATGGAGCGTTTACAAGCCTCTTGGAGCAGTGATAAGGATGGGGCGTTGGGTTTGGCAATGCCCAATTTGGAAGGGGAGGTCGTTTTGAATATCTCTTCTTTGAGCTTGGATACCCACGTAATTTCTTTTCGTGTGGAAGATGACGCGGGCGGCGTTTGCATGGATACCTTATTGGTTTCGATTACGTCTCCACCGGAGATTAGTATTTTGACGCCAGGCAACGGAGGGACTTTTAACCAAGGAGAGAGCATTGCGTTTTCGGCGAACATCACCGACCCGGAAGATCCACCGGATTTGCTCGATGTATCATGGGAGTCCAGCATCGATGGTTTATTTTCGAATAAGATTCCTGAACTTTCTGGCTCCGTCGTATTTCCATATGCCCAACTGAGTGCAGGACAGCATTTTATCACGGTTTCCGCGACGGATACCGTTGGATACACCAGTACGGAAAATTTTAGTCTGATTATTAATACGCCTCCGGAGCAACCAACGGTGGAGATCTCTCCAAATCCAGCATATGCAACCGATGACTTGAATGCTGTTGTCGATAATCTTGTCGACGCGGATGGCAATTTTGTCTCTGTTCGGTACGAATGGTTCCAAAATGGAACGCTCACCGGTCAAGCGGCTGCCAGTGTCGCTTCGAGCGATACGGCAAAGGGGGATGTTTGGGAGGTATACGCGTATCCGGACGATGGAAGCACCGAAGGGCTGCCCGCTCACGCGTCCGTTATCGTACAGAATACTCCGCCAACGGTTACCGCTGTACAGCTCAGCGCAACGGCCAATGTATTCAACGATTCTTCTCTCTCCTGTTCTGGAACGGCGGTCGACCCGGATGAGAGTCCCTCCGAACTCTATGTTTGGAGCAATCTTAGCACCGGCGAAGAATTAGGGCTGGGTTCTACGATTTCGCTCAATCCCGCCGTGGCCAGTCCGATGGATGAGATCGTGTGCACCTTTATTGTTGTAGACGGTGAAGGGGAGACGGAACAAGACGCGGCAAGTGTGATGCTGGAGAATCGTTCACCGAGCGTTTCCAACGTGGTGGTTTCTCCGTCTTCCCCTCTTAGTGCACAAGATGTTCATTGCGAATACGAACTTACAGATCTCGACGAACTGAATCCATATGCCTCTTTGTCCATCGATATAGAGTGGAGCAATTTGACGACGGGAACGGTGTTGGGAACGACCGATACAATGCCGCTCGATCCCACGTATGTATCACCTGGGGACGAGGTATCGTGTACGGTAACGGTAACGGATGATATAGATACCGATACAGACAGTGCAAGCGGAACGGTGCGAAATACCCCCCCCGATATTATATCTTTGGCGGTAACCCCTTCCAGCGGATTGCGGGTTGATGATGAGCTTTCCTGTGTGTTGGATGTATACGACGCCGATGACGAATCGTTAAATGTTAATTATCTTTGGACGAATCTGAGTACGAATACCGTAATTGCCACAACAGATACATTTACCATGGACTCTTCTTTGGCCGTGGGAGGTGATCTTTTGCTTTGCGAGGTGGAAGTCGAGGATAATTACGGAGGAAGCGTAACGGATTCGATATCGATTGCGGTGGAGAATTCGCCGCCCAGCTTTACGACCATGAGAATCGTGCCCAACACCGGGGTAACGGTTGAGACGGAACTACTGTGCGATACATCGGTATACGATCCGGACTTGGGATCTGTAAATTACAGTTATTTATGGGAAAACCTGACCCAAGGAACCGAGTTGGCTTTGTCACCGGAGTTACAATTAAGCGCGGGAATATCGCAGCCCAACGATGAGATACAGTGTACGGTTTTCGCGAGTGACAGCGCCGGCGAAGAGATCGAGATGACGACGTCGGTTCTCGTTGAGAATTCTGTGCCGATTATATCCGAGATTCAGTTTGATCCATTGTTCGCGTATGCTTCCGATGATATTACTGCTACAGCGATCGCAGATGATGCTGACGGTCATGGGTTGATACTGACATATGATTGGTATGTAGATGGTATTTTGACAACAGAAGATAGCGACATTTTGCCTGCTGGTCTCGCACTTCGGGGTTCGGTTGTACATGTAGAGGCCGTTGCGAATGATGGCTATGTCGATTCTGCGTTGTTTACGTCGAGTGACTTAACCGTACTCAATTCTCCACCGACGATCGGCTCCGTTGTTTTGTCTCCGAGTAGTCCACATGCGGGACAAAATGATTTGACCTGTGAGGTGAGCGGCGTTGTGGATGCCGATGCCGATGCGATATCCCTTTCCTTCACTTGGTATGTAAATGGAGCGGTTTGGCAAGGAGTAACATCACAGACGACGTACGCTGATGATACAATTTCGAAAGACAGCATCAACACCGCGGAAGAGTGGTATTGCATCGTGGAGCCGGACGATGGCTATGATACGGGCAGTTCGATAGAATCCTCGAGCGTTACGGTTCAAAAAAACTGCTATGTAACGGATTGCGACTTTCCAGCGCAAGGCATGGATTTTATCAAAGTAAACAAGGATGTATTTTTAATGGGCTCTCCATCGGCAGAGGTGGGGCGTTCCGGAAACGAAGCGCTGCATGTTGTGGAATTAACCAATGATTTCTCCATTATGACAACGGAAGTGAATCAGCTCCAATTCGAGACGTTGATGGGATACAATCCATCGTTGTTCTCCAGTTGTGGATCGTTGTGTCCCGTAGAGAGTGTGAGTTGGCATGAAGCGGCCGCCTTTGCCAATCAAGTATCCTTGGTAGAGGGGTTGGCGGAGTGCTATGTCTGCAGTGGTACACCACCGGCCGTGAGCTGTACACCTCCGAGTGATCCATATGCGTGTGCAGGCTATCGTTTGCCAACAGAAGCAGAGTGGGAATATGCGGCAGAGGGAGGAGCCAACAGTGCGTTGTGGACCTTTAACGGCGGTGCAGGAATTGTTTCCGGAGATGAATTAGACTGCATAAGTGGTATTACGCTGGATGATGGAACACCGTTAGACACCCATGCATGGTTTTGTGGAAATGTAGATCCCAACGCTCTGACTACCGCTGAAGTCGCCTTGACGGTCGCGAACGGGTATAGCCTGTACGATATGTCGGGCAACGTCTCCGAATGGACTAATGACTGGTATGAAGACGATTTGGGAACGTCTATCGATACAGATCCGATTGGTCCTACGACGGGTAACGGTTACGTTATACGGGGTGGAAGCATCGATGATCCACCTAAAAATCTTCGATCGGCCTTCCGTTTAGAGGCTTCGAGCGCGTCTGAGTATATTGGTTTTCGCTTGGCGATTACGGAATAGGACTATCTATTTCAGGGGAGGAAGTACGATGAGCGGATCTTGAATCGCGGCATTGTATTCCTGGGTAGAAATTTTCTTCCCATCTTTCATATTGAGCAAGATACGGTGCACCCGATGGGTAGGAATCTTTGATCGAGATTGGACGATTTTAAAATAGTACTG
>JAYYRF010000476.1:0-5439 GCA_036127535.1 Myxococcota bacterium
ACAAGACCTTTACAAGATGATGGCATGACCAGTAGAAAAACAATGGATAATTGGTTATAAAAGCCCAAACTCTTTTTGCAAAGAGAACGGGAGATAGAAATGGGTGCAATTTTACTCTTAGAAGACGGCAGAACCTTTCGGGGAGAATCATTTGGAGCTGCAGTAACCAAAGTCGGAGAAGTCGTCTTCAATACATCCATGACGGGATACCAAGAGGCTCTGACCGATCCGTCTTACTGCGAGCAAATTCTTTTAATGACTCATCCACACATCGGTAATACCGGCGTCAACGAGGAAGATCCGGAGAGCAGAAAGATTTGGGTACACGGATTCATCGCAAGGCATTTCTCTCGTATGCACTCCAACCAAAGAGCACAATCCAGTCTCGAGCAGTATTTAAAAAAGAACGAGATTCCTGCGATCCACAACATAGACACACGGGCTTTGGTCCGTCACTTGCGAGACAAAGGTGCCATGAAAGGAGTTCTTTCGTGTGATGGTACCCCGCTCGAAGTCCTACAAAAACAACTCCAAGCGTGGCCGGGTATGGAGGGACGAGCGTTAGCCAATGAGGTTTGCGTAAAGAAAAGCTACATTGCCCACAATCCCCCCAGTCCCAGGATGCGTGTAAATCTCATCGATGGAGGAGTCAAAAAGAATATCCTTCGATTGCTGATCAAAGCAAACTGTCACGTTCGTGTCGTACCAATCACCGCTTCCAAAGAAGAGTGGTCGAGAGACGCAGACCTGATATTTCTAAGCAACGGCCCTGGGGATCCCGCAGCACTGGGTGATGCGATAGAAACGGTACGTACACTGATCGGTTCCATGCCGATCGTTGGAATCTGTTTGGGTCACCAACTCCTCGCGCTGGGCTTGGGCGCCAAAACCTATAAACTTACCTTTGGTCACCGCGGAGCCAACCATCCCGTCAAAGACATGGATAGCGGAAGAGTCGAGATCAGTTCTCAAAACCACGGTTTCTGTGTCGAAGAAAAATCATTGCTCGCGACCGGTGCGAGAATAACCTACATGAATCTCAACGATATGACGGTCGCCGGACTTCGACACGAAGAGAAAGGCGTGATGAGCGTTCAATTCCATCCTGAAGCTTGCCCGGGACCTCATGACAGTCAGCATCTCTTGATAGAAAACTTTCTTTCTTTTGCCGAGCGTGTAGGACAGATTCTGTCCAACTAATATCGTTCTTGGCGGTTAGTATACTGTCAGGAGGTCGATATGAAAATTCCATACAATAAACTTCAGCCAGATACGTTACGGCGAGTCATTCGCGACTTCGTGTTACGAGAAGGTACAGATTATTCCCACAAGGAATACGAAATCGAAACCAAGATTCAACAAGTCTTACGTCAGCTCAAAGACGGAACGGCCGTTCTTTATTTCAACCTTGATGATGAGAGTTTTAACATCTTGCCAAAGGCTTGATTATGGCAAAAAAGAAAATTAAATACAAGTGCAACGAGTGTGGACACGTTGTTTCCAAGTGGATGGGAAAGTGCAACAAGTGTCAAGCCTGGAATTCATTTGAAGAATCTGTGGCAGAGACCGCCAGCCGTCCGGGTACCAAAACACTTGATAATATTCAAACCCTCAAGCCCGTACTACTGACCGATATAAACCTGAGCGAAGGAGAAATCCGGCTAAAAACAGGAATCGGCGAATTGGATCGGGTTCTCGGCGGTGGACTGGTCGCTGGTTCTTTGAGCCTCATTGGCGGAGATCCGGGCGTCGGAAAATCTACCCTGCTGCTAATGGCTCTTTCCCAGTTTGCCAAGAAGGGTCTAAAGAGTCTTTATGTTTCCGGCGAAGAATCCGCGAGACAGATTCGCCTACGGGCCGATCGACTTCAAGTTACGACCACCGATATGCATCTCCTTTCAGAAACCGATTTGGATGCTTGTCTCAAGGCTGCGGAGACCTTGAAACCGCGCATATTGGTTCTCGACTCCGTACAAACTCTTTTCTCTTTGAGTATAGACAGTGTGCCCGGTTCGATGTCTCAAGTGCGTGAAGTCGCCAATCGTTCGATGCAATTTGCTAAAAAAACCGGTATTCCCACATTCCTGGTCGGACATGTCACAAAATCCGGTTCTATCGCAGGCCCCAAGGTTCTCGAACATTTGGTCGATACCGTCATTTATTTTGAAGGGGATGGAACCTCTCAACTTCGCGCACTCCGCGCGGTAAAGAACCGGTTTGGCGCAACTGGTGAACTTGGATTCTTCGAAATGACCGAAAAAGGCCTCGAGGAAGTCCCAGACGCATCGGCTCGACTCTTAGCGGAGCGCGTTTCCGGAGCCTCCGGCACCACGGTCATGGCAGCAATGGAGGGAACGCGGCCCGTTCTTGCAGAAGTGCAAGCCTTGGTTGGGCATCCGACTCCCGCCACACCCGGAAGAACGGTTTTGGGGATGGATCGTTCTCGTATGCAGATGCTGCTCGCCCTTCTCGCTAAGTATGGATACAACCTCTACGACCGAGACGTCTTCTTATCCGCTGCAGGAGGTTTGCGGATTCAAGAGCCCGCTGCAGACCTTGCTATGGCAACCGCAATCGCTTCGTCGGTGAGGGATATTGCCATAGATGATCGCACGTTGCTCTTTGGCGAGGTTGGACTCGTGGGAGAAGTACGTGCGGTTTCTCATCCTGCACAACGATTAATTGAAGCCCAAAGACACGGTTTCACGCGTGTCGTTGGCCCTAAAAGTGCCAGGCAGTATGTTCCCGACGGTTTAGAGTTCGTGGGTGTAAGAACATTAAGACAAGCATTGGCCTATCTTTTCAACGTTTCATAATCCGCTCGAGGGTCGAACCCAACCTGCACCGGCACAAGTATGAAAAATGGGTTCGATAACACAAATGTTCCATGAACCGGAACCGAATAAAGACCTATCTACATCATTCCTTGAGACAAATGGGAGACGATCAACGTTGGAGGGTATGTGATGATCCACCACGATTAGACCATCGGGAATAAGAATGAAGAAGCTGTACATCGAATCCCTTTGAACGTCCGAATCTCACAGATCATTTTTTGTCGATCGATATATGAATATTGAATATATGCTTGGAATCACTCTGTTTTCAACAACCGATGAAAGAAAGACTCAAACGTACATTTTTCAAAATATTAATCGATGCACCGGCGATTTGGAGAGCATTTTTTATCGCCGTACCACCTCTCGCCGTTCTCTTTGGTGGACGCTACTGGATATGTAAGGACCTAAAAAGAGGTGTATGGGAGCAATTCTTCCTCACGACATTGGGCGAGTTAGAACTCTTTACGGTCACGTTTCTCTTCGTAGCCTTTGGACTTCACCTGACCGAAAAGAGGGTGTATGCACAAAGAGCGATACTTATCATTTCAACATTGGTGGCCACCAGCTATCTAATCCTACACAGCGTAGACATCGGCTTCTTTCTTCTCACGGGTTCAAGGCTCGATTTGGATGCGCTCATTGTATTTTTACATGAACTGGAAACCGTATGGCCCGTGGTTCGCTCGGAAGTCGGCTGGAAGCACCTCCTCGCCATCTTTTTGATGCTTGGATCGATGCTATGCGCCGCGTTGATAAAAGTTCCCAAGGTCAAAACCCACCTTATCGTTCGCGTAGGTTGCCTTGCGCTCTACCCTCTTGTACACATCGCTTATGTCACCACTCCCCTTCCCACGAGTCACCTACGGGGATTAGAACGATCTTTGGCGTCTCTCTTGGGCGCTGAGTACGTGATCATGTTGAAAGAGAGTCCTCTTCCTGTAGAAGCCAGCGCTGTCGAGCCACTACAAGTCAGTATATCCGAACCGGAGCAACCCAAGCCCAATGTTATTATCTTCATACTCGAGTCTACTGGCCTCAAGCACACATCACTCGGCACCAAACTGGATACGACGCCCAACCTCACGCGACTCGCCGAAGAGGGATTATGGGTCAAAGATGCAAGCGCTATTGTTCCACACACAACGAAAGCACTCATCAGTATTTTGTGCGGTGATTGGCCCCAACTGAAAACCGCGGTTCCAGAGGCTCAACCGGGTGGTCTGACACCATCTTGTCTCCCCCAACTGCTCGAGACAAACGGCTATCGTACGGCTTTCTTTCAGCCTGCGCGCCAAACCTTTGAAAATCGTCTCGGGTTGGTTCACGCCATGGGTTTTGACTTTTTTCGCGCCAAGGAAAGCTTGAACTCCTATCGCTACGAATCCTCGAATTACTTTGGACTCGATGATCAAGCCATGATCGATCCGAGTATCCAATGGCTCAAAGAAGGAGAGAAACCTTTTTTTATCACCTACCTGACCCTCGCATCCCACCATAAGTATACTCTTCCTTCGAAGATACAACCCAAATATTCCGGCACGGAAGAGCGATACAAGCACCTCTCTACCGTGTATTATGTCGATCAAGTCTTGGGAAATCTCATCGAGCGACTCGAAAAAGAAGATCTCATGAGAAACACCTTGCTTATCGTACTCGGTGACCACGGCGAAGCGATGGGTGAACACGGTCGTAAGCAGCACGATCTCATTTTGTGGCAAGAGGGACTTTCGATTCCGATGGTTTTATACGGGCCCGATGTCCTCGAAAAAACCGGTGTCATCGAAGGCGTTCGACAACAGATCGACATACTGCCAACCGTTTTGGACATTACCGATTTGAGAGTGAGCCAAGGCACCCCCAAAGGAACCTCCTTGCTCAAGCCCGTTCCAGAGGATCGAAAGACCTATCACGCGTGTTGGAGAGAGCGAAGATGTTTGGGTATGAGACTGGGAAACATCAAATTTATTGACCACTACCAAAACAAAACTTGGGAGTACTTCGATTTATCAACGGACCCAGAAGAGACCAATAATCTTGCGTCTGAACAAGATGAGACGATTCTCAAACAGTATCGAGACGAATTGCGAACGTGGAAACGAAAAGAGAAAGGACGATACCTCGAACAGAAAAAGCAATGGAAAGCCAACATTGTATCACAAGAGAGTTCCGAGGATTCGTTGGCGACATGGGATGGCCTATCTCTCCTTGGATGCCAACTACAAAACGACAAGGTATATCGAAACGAAACACCTTGGATGCGCTGTAATTGGAGAGCGGAAAAACCAATTCAATCTATGCGAAACGTCGAAATTCGCATGCAATATAGAGGAAAAAAGGTCAAGAGACAAACATGGGAACCTACAGACGACGTTTTACCCGTATACCGATGGCCTACAGGGCGGCGAATTCAAGATGACATTCCCTTGAAAATTCCGAGGGGTTTTCGTGGAAGCGTCAAACTCGATATAGGCTGGAGTGATTCCCGAGGACAAAATCTTTTGACTGACGAAGGAAGGGAGTGGTTTCGCACCTTGGAGTTTAAAATACAATAATTGACGCCCAAGAAGCCAGGTCTAATAACCGTTGGAAAAGGTCAAGG
>JAYYRF010000477.1:0-33717 GCA_036127535.1 Myxococcota bacterium
TGGCTCGGCTCTTCGAGTGGAGGAGCGACGTCTTCGGGTTCTGCCACAGCCTCGGTTTGTATCTCATCCGCGATGGGTGCTTCTTCAGCGGCTGCATTTACATCTTGTGGAACCGGCTCCGGCTCAAATGAGGTTGCGGAAGGAGAAATGGGATTGCTAACGGCTACATCTTCCGGCTCTATGTTCAAGGCCTGCTTGACCATTGATTTCAACTTGCTACGAATTCCAAAAAGAGCCATTTTTTCTCCTAATCATCAAATAGGTCTATTTCCTTACATTCTAAGCCCAAAAACGCCGTTCGGCAATTTGATTTGCGTTGTAAGTTTGTAAGGTTCTTAATCCGAGCGTAAAAACGAAAAAAAGTATGCAAAGAAATCCTATCCATACGACTGGGTGGGGATGTCGACAAGATGATCTTGTGATCCTCCATTCCTCGATCGATAAACAAAACCCGCCCAACAATCGATAGACGACACCTCTCTTGGTACGCGCGCGTTTTACCCAATACGATCGCATCCAACGGATCCCCGTCTTTTCCATCAAACCCTTCCAATCGACCGTAATTAAACGGACAAGGTATCGGGGAAATCAGATCGATGGCGCCATACTCATTTCTTTTAATAAAGGCACCCTTTGGCGTTTCAATAATAACCGTATATAATCTTTCCATTCCCAATCCAGTGGAGAGCCCTATGTGCCTTCGTCTCCTCCTTTTATCAACCCTTATAGCCTGTGGTGATCAAAGCGCCAACTTCACCCAGCAGCCACCGGACTCCAACACTGATTTTGGAGATCCAACGTTGGAGTTCTCAGCCGACATCCTTTTCTTTTCAGACGTAGAGTCCGGTGTCGCCAGTTCGCAGACCCTTACGATGACGAGTACCGGAGACTCGACGGTCGAGGTGAGCAAACTGGCTCTCAGCAGCTCAGCCGGCGGCTTGTTTTACATGGAGGATTTTGATTCCTTTATCTTGAATCCTGGAAGCATGAAAGAAGTCACCATTCTCGTCACCCTCACCGAAGAAGACTTTGCTTTGGGAGAGGTGCAGATTCGAAGCAACGATGCCGATAACCGAGATCGCCGAATCCCGCTGTGCGCCAATCTAAACGGATATGAGATCACGACCGAGTGCGACGTAGCAGAGTAACTACTTCGGAAAAAATAGATACTGCGGTCGAACCGGCCACCCCTTCTTTGGCATTAGCGCCTTCTTTCGACCCTGTGCAGGCTTTTCATCTAAACGAAGACGCTCTGTCTTTCGGTAATGCTCTTTTCGACCATAATCTTCTTTGGTGTTCGCGAGTAGAATTGCAGCAAAACGTTGGTTTTCAATGTCTTCGCGGAGCGAGCGAACATGCTCTGCCAGTGGACCGGTCGGATGCTTAATATCCCAAATCGCAATGAGATGGGCACTGGGAGGCTGGCCAACTTTTACCGGATACCAAGGCGAGTGCGGAGCGAAAATCGGTCCATCGATTTGGGCGAGTCGGGTCATCAATATCTCTCCGCCTCGATAATCGGCGGCTGTGGGGATAAAATCGTCCGGATTCCAACGCGCAATAAAAAGCTGCAGGGGAATTAACATTGCGGGCAGTATCCGAAGACCATGATGCGTCCATACCCAATGCATCGCAAACGCTCCCCACAAAGAGAAGGCCCACATTCCCGGTATTAAAACATTGTTGTAACCGCCATGGTGCGCGCGCATGATCGCGGAAAAAAAGCACAACACCGTACCGCAATACAACCAAAAACGGGTTCCCTCTCGGCATGGCAGATGGCGCGCCCACCACAAAAGAGGCAAAACGGCTGTCCACAAGAGAACTCCAATCGCGATTTGTCCAACCATTTTACTGCCCACTGCAGAAATAGGAATGCCCGAAAGCAACATTTCCAGTTCCGTTGGCAATAGCAAAACGAGAAGTAAGATCGGCATATACAGCACAAATCGCAGCGCCTTCTTCGAATCCTCTTCTGTCAGCATCCGAAAAGACGTTAGCACAATCATAAATGCGCTCATTAGGATCAGGGCGCTGCTAATCTCGTGATGAGATAACCACAAAAATCGCCAGGCGACAAAGGGGTGATGCGCGGGCACGCCCAAGAGATAGGTCAAAAAGAAACCGTCTGTACTCCACTCCATGTAGCCCGTAAAGAGCAGTGCGGGAATGGCGCTGGCCGAGGCAAATATCCATGCTTCTTTCGTCGAGCGATAGCGCCAAAGCCAAGCCATCATCGGGAACCCGAGTATCGCTGCATTATGCTTGGTCATAAACGCAACGCAGAGCAATACACCACCCAAAATGAGTCTTCCTCGACGAACCCATACCATCGACCAGGCCATTAAGGCGATCAACAAGCCATCACCACGAACGATGTCGAAAAAAGCACCCGTGTCTTCATAAGTGGACAAAAAAAACACACCACCAGCGAATGCAATCGGCCAAGCGGCCTTTTCATATCGAAGAGCGGATACGATCGCCCATGCGGCGACCAACGTTCCTACAATCGAAACCAATCGACCCACAGGATAATCGAGTTCGGTTATGTAGCCCCCCAGTGCCAACAGCCAATAGTACAATGGTGGATAAATAAAACAAATGAACTCGGATGTGGGCGCAGCATATAGAGGCTTGCCTTCCATGACACGAAGTCCGTGGAGTAAAACTCCGCCTTCCATCCATTCCAAGTCATAGGGATAGAAAAAGCGAAACCAGACGGTGTAAAAAAATAGCCCCAACAAAGCTATGCAAGAGAAGCAGATCACAACCGTGGGGAAACGTTTCATCAATTCCGAAGGGCTTTAATGGTCGCATCGACCAACGAGGCTTCCAGTGTACGCAGAGCCTTCTCTTCTCCGGGAAGTTGATAACGCATCCGCGCCATCTTTAATTCTTTTTCTGGCCCGATCCCTTTTGGGTGAGGATTGCTGCAACCTGTACATCCAGTACAAACAGGCGGCAAGTCGGCTCCTGGATCATCGGCTTTGGCAACCGCAGACGGAGGGCCTCCATACCGCTTGAGTCCCATGGAACGAAGATGCACCGCTTCTTCAGGCGGCAATTCTTTGACGCCACCCAATGAACGTGCGGTCTTGGTAATGAGTGCGGTATGCTCCATCGTCTCCAAATTACAAAAAGCCTCCAGCAAACCTTTACCCACGCAAACTGCCCCGTGACGATCCATCAAAATGGCGTCGTGGTTCAAAATCGCATCTCCTACACGAGAAGCAAGGGCGTCCGTTCCGGTCGTTTCGTAACGCAACGTAGGAACGACACCGAGCGTCAAGACCACTTCAGGGAGAACGCATCGAGCCATGCTCACATCGGCGATGGTGAAAGCGACACTCAAAGGCGGATGGGCGTGTACAACCGCTTTGATGTCAGGCCGTGCGCGGTAGCAGGCCAAGTGCATGGCCATCTCGGATGTCGGACGGCCCGAACCGCGCAAGTGACGACCGTTTTGATCGATAACCACCAGATCGTTGTCCGTGAGAAAGCCTTTGTGGCATCCGGCTTTGGTACACAAAATGTTTCCCGACGGGAGTCGAACCGAGAGGTTACCGTCCATCGCAACCAACAGATTTCTCTGATAGCAAAGCTTGGCAATTTCAATCAGTTGTTTTCTTAGTTGTGTTTCATGCATCGCAATATCCTATGCGAAAAGCCTTAACCTCTTTCCGCTCGTCTTTCACGTCCCAAGATATCTCGCAAAGCGTCCTTTGCTGACTTCTCTTCATATAAAAGCATATATACCTGTTCTATCAAAGGAGCTTCGATTCCTTCTTTTTGCGCAAGCGCCTTGGCGCTTTCCGTCGTGATGACCCCCTCTGCCACTTGACCGAGTTCCCTTAAAATTTGGGGAAGCTTTTTTCCCTGCCCCAAACCGAGACCCACACGACGATTGCGAGAGAGATTCCCCGTACAGGTCAAAACCAAGTCTCCCATACCGGAGAGTCCGGCCATGGTTAGAGGATTGGCTCCACGAGCAACAGCGAGACGAGAAATCTCGGCAAGACCTCTTGTCATCAGCCCCGCTCGGGCATTCAAACCAATTTCCATGCCGTCTACGACGCCACAAGCGATCGCAATGATATTTTTGAGGGCGCCGCCGAGTTCGGCGCCGACAATATCATCGGTGTGATAAACCCGAAAGTTCCCCGCATGAAACGCGTCTGCGACCTCGGTTGCCACTTCGGAAAAGCGGGAGGCGACAACGACAGCCGTCGGCATGTCCATCGCAACCTCTTTGGCAAAGGATGGCCCGGCCAAAAAGGTGAGTTGTGCATGAAACGAACGGGGCAATACGTCGCGGAAAACCTCTTCCATCGTCATGAGGCTCCCCCGTTCTATTCCCTTTGATGCACAACAAATCGGAACCAGTGGATTCAGAAGGGGCAAAGACTGCCGAACTACAGCGCGTGTGTGCTGACTGGGAATCGCAAAAACGACCAAATCCGCTCCGTTGAGCACATAGTCCATATCCGCAGAGACCGTAATGGCCTCTCCAAAGGGAATTCCCGGTAGATAACGAGAATTCTCTCTTTGACGCTGCATCTCTTGGGCGCGCTCCCTGTCACGATGCCAAATGCGCACTTGGTTCTCCGCACGCGCAAGCTGTAAAGCCAGTGCGGTTCCCCAAGAACCCGAGCCCAAAACAGCAACTTGCATTTTACCCCCTTCCGCAATCAAAAGTAGCTGATTCTATGAAAAAAGTACAGGCCAAAAGAATCGGTGTTACATTCTAACTTTATTAAATGGATCTTGGAGTATGTGGAAGCAAACAAAACAAGCAGATTTTTTTACGCTTAACGAAACGGTCTTTCGCGAACGAGAGACAGAATTTATATCGCTTGTGACCTTAAGTACCAACCATCTATCCGATCCGTCCGCATTCGCTTTTTACACATTCATCGAGAACGGTGTGTCCATCGGTCAGGCAATACGTTCTCGCTCGCGACTCGAAGTAGGGTGTCTCCCCCAACAAAGCATCGCTTCCTTGGTCGACCTCTTGGCAACGCCCCGTCCAAGCATATCCGAAATTCGGGGTTTTGCAGATTCCGTTGATCGTTTTGTACCCACCTGGACCCAAAAAGTAGCTTGCCAAACCGAACTGTTCTTACATACCAGCCTTTACACGCTCCATCGCCTGACACTCCCTCCAACACAAGGTGGCACCTTGATCTGTGCCACTGATACACATCGATCCATCGCATCCAAATTGATGCGTGGCTTTATAGATGACTGCTTCCCCGAGCAGGCCAATCCAACCCTCCTGGCCGAGAAACATACGAAAAAATTGATGGCCCAAAAGAACTTATTTTTGTGGAAGAACCGAGAAGGAGAGTGGGTATCGTTGGCCGCCCAGGTGCGAACTTCTTGGCACACCGCATCGATATCCATGGTGTACACCCCACCCGAACATCGAGGAAGAGGATACGGTCGATGCGTGACCGGAATGTTGTCGCAAAAGATCATGCGCGAGCAAAATCGTACCTGCAATCTGTTTGCCGACGTAAAGAATCCTACGTCGAACTACATCTATCGATCTTTGGGGTATGAAAAAATTAACGAAGAAAAAAGCATGTTCCTACGACCGTACGAGTAATGTAAAATGCCCACACAAACGCTACCTTTTTATCGCCCCCTAAACGCCCTTGTCATTCCCATCGTATATGAAGACGAGACCCATTACTTTTTCTCCGATACCGGAATGCCTCAATCTTTTTCGGATCGAATGCCACACATCCCCCTCGATCAAAGCCCCATAGATCGACCCTTTCCTCTACACGAACCGTTGTTCTCCTTAACCGAACTCTCGAATTTACTCGGTGTTGAACTCTCTGGCTTCTTGGGCATCGATTTTTTCTCTTCGGTTTCACAATGGGGGATCGATTATCAAAATCGACGTTTACACTTCAACGATCGTGATTTTAATGCGGGTTTTGAATCGCTCAAAGGTTTTCACCTCCATGGCGGACCGATTGTGAAGGCCTCTTTCGGGGGGCGAACGGAAGGATATACCTATGTCGATACCGGCTCATACCTTTGCTATTTCTACAAGGAACCACTCGTGGAAGCTTCCTTCATCTATCCTGAGCTTCCCTCCCCCAGCCCCTGGGGTTCCATTACTTTTTCCCTCCATGCGCCATGTACCATCTCCGTGGGAGAGACGATCTTTTCCGATATCACCATTGGACACGCCGCTTTACCCTCCCAGCTACAAGGGGTCATCGGAAACAATCTACTTTCACAATACGATGTTCTGTTCGATTGGGAATCAATGATGATGTATCTGCGCCCCCATCGACAACCACAGCGTGTATGGGAGCATCCCAAACCTGGCCGAAAAGCCCCTCTGATCCACTTTATCTCTCCACCAAGCGCATCGCCTCGATATTTGGAAGTCCTACGGCGCGCCAGTCACAGTCAAAGCAATACCCAGTGGATACCGGGTACGCGATTCTCTCTTCCCAACATCGATTGGGAGCACCCCGAAGCGATTAATCAAATCATCGAAGAACTGCCCAACGCCAGTGAATTCGACTCAGAGCCTCTTTTTATTTCCTTTTCTCCGTGAGTCTGCATGCGATACTTTTCCGACTCCTACGTCCAAGCCCGCACACGAATTCGAAGTGCTTTTGAAACCTACGGATCATGGGAAGCCTATCCCATCGAACACGACCCACAACTGACCATCGATGTTGCGCGCATCGGACCGACAGATGCCAAAAAGCTCGTGATCGTCTCCAGCGGCACCCATGGCGTCGAAGGATTTTTTGGTTCGGCCTTGCAACTCTCCGTTCTCGAGAAGCAAGTGTTACCGCCAAAGGACACCGCTTTGCTGATCATTCACGCGATCAACCCCTTTGGTTTCGCCAACATCCGGCGTGTAAATGAGAGCAACATTGACCTAAACCGCAATTTTATGCGTGTTGGTGAGACGTATTCGGGCGCCGATCCCGGATATCATAAACTCAACGGAATCCTCAATCCCCAAACGCCACCCGGTCCAGAGTTATTTCTCCTACGGACGGCGTTCAACATTGCGCGATACGGATTTAATTCCTTAAAAAACTCCATTGCACAAGGCCAATACGAATACCCAAAAGGACTATTTTTTGGGGGAGAAGGGCCATCGGACTCCATGAAAATTATCGAAACAAACCTACCCAAATGGGTCGGAGAAGCCGAAGAGATCCTACACTTGGATATGCATACCGGTCTCGGGAAATGGGGAACCTACGTAATGGCCAGCACCAAAGATCTTCCATCAGACATACTGGAACGATTGATCCCTTTTTTTGGATCCGAGAACGTTCAACAACTCTCTTCAGAGGGTGTATTGTACGAAATCCGAGGTGAATTCAGCACTTTTTGTCGCTCACTGTTTCCGGATAAGCGGTACATTCCTTTCTTAGCGGAGTTTGGGACCTACAACATCATCAAGGTTCTCAAAGCCCTGCGGTATGAAAATCGCGTATGGCACTGGGGTGGCAACCGTGAGAAAGCCAAAGAAATACTCAAAGAAGCCTTTGTTCCACGCGACCCACAATGGGAGGACATTGTTTTGCATCGGGGCACCCGAATCGTCGAGCAAGCGTATGAAGCCCTCTCGAATTCCATTGGACAAAGAGATTAACCACCAAAAGCATATTAATTAAGATTCGTACCGCCTTTTGACACAAACACAGCACGCCTGACACAATGGAGTTCCTATGCAACAAACCAGTCTTCTCATTTCTCTCTCACTCCTATTCGCCTGCCGTGGCGCAGACGACACCACCGATTTGGCGGATCGCATCAACACTCTCGAGACAACCGTCGCTGCACAAGAAGCACTACTCAGCACACAACAAGAAGCCATCACCGTCCTGAGCGAGGCTCTCCAAGAAGCGACGGACCAATTGGATTCCCTCGAGAGCCAAGGGGATGTCACAGACCTTCAAGAGCAAGTCGATGCCAACACCGATCAGCTCTCACAACTCGATCCAGCTGAAATCGCAACGGAGTCGTGGGTCATCACGCAAAATTACGTCACCAGTGACGAACTTACGAATGTAGAAACACTGGTTGCCGCCAACGCGACCTCGATCAGCGCCAACACCTCCTCCATTTCCAGCACCACATCCATCGCAACGTCCAATGCGAATGACATTTTGCAAAACGCGATCAACATCAGCACCAACACCGTTGGCGTCGCGACCAACAGCAGTAACATCAACAACAATTCAACATCGATAGCCGCCCTTGAAACAACGTCGACAACGCAAGAAGCTACAATTGCAAGCAACACGGCCAGTCTTTCCAGCATGCAAAGCGATGTAACAGACAACACCGCGGCGATCTCGGACAACAACGCTGCAATCACTACCCAAGAAGCCAACATCTCGACCAATACAGATGCGATCGCAACCCATGCAACATCCATCCAAAACAATTCGGATGCCATCGCGACGAACACGGCGAATATCGGTACCTTAACCGCCGATATCGGTGTATACACCAGTAATATAGAGGATCTGCAGTTACGAACCGGGATGATGGGGGCTCCTGCCATCTGGGAGTCCAGCACGACTCTTTTCGAAAGCAGCTTTTCGCAAGGGAGATCGGGTCTCATGCTTTTGACAAGCGATGGTTCTTTTTATCTCTCTTTGCAACGCAACATCGATCAGCAAAGCTTCACACGCTTTTATGTTACATTCTTCGTCAATAATCCCAGCAGCAGCGATATTGATGTCAGTTGGGAGTTTTGTCGTTCGGATACTTCGAGTGTGTTGATCGACGGGAGTACTGTGGCCACGCCGTCCGATGGTGACGGCTTTTGCTACTCCGATGTAAGCTTCACTCTATCACCCGGCGCGCACGTCATCACCATTACGGATTACGACCAAAATAATTTTTTGGAAGGCGTCGGCGTGCGAAACGCTTGGATCGAAGCCAACGGGCTAGAGATCGATTACGAAGGCTTTCAAAATGCGACCGAATTGGGAATTGTCCCATAGCCATCAGGGCAGGATTAAAATATCGGCCGTTTTTTCCGGATTCAGTTGTGATCGCAGATCTTTGAGATCACGATTGCTCATCGCGATACAGCCCAATGTCCAATCGGTACTGGTTCCACCGCCGTGAATTAAAATTTCTCCACCGAGCGGAGAAGACTGCTCCGGCTTTTCGCCTCTTTGAATTTGAGACAGTAATTCGTCGCCCTGTGCCCGTGAGATACGATTGTCTAAGACACCTTGCTCGATATCATCTGGGTTGGGATAGTGAATCGCGATGGCACCTTCATAGGTGGAATTCGGCTTATCAGAGGTAATGTACCATCCCTCCGGGGTTTTTCCGTCCCCTTCTCGCTGCTTGTGTCCAAAGGATTCAAATCCAAGGGCGATGCGCCAACAGCCACCGTCTACGAGTTTGCCTTTTCTGTACAGTCCCATCTTTCGGCTTTCCTTCTCTATAAAAATGAAGGATTCCGCTTCCAGCCTGGGATCTTTTTGAATATCTTGGGTAACCATGAGTTGCGAAACACGATCGATGCATTCGACAGAGGGCTCGGTAAAACCGATGTCCAAATCGGATGCATCCAACGAAAACTCCCCTTTACAAGCCAAAAATAGCCACAGCATTGTATTATCTCCTTTCCTTGTAGACGCAGGGTTTCGAAAAAAGTTTCATCAAAATTAAATTTTTGTAAGTTCCAACTCTTTTTTGCCCGATTTGGGTGTCATGCATACAATGTCACACAACCTTTTCCTTTTGGGAGGATCTATGCAGGCCGACGACTGGGGATTCCTCATCCTTTTGTGAAGATGTCTAAACGGCAAAAGAGAAGAGCAAAACCGTCCTTCGGTTACATAAGCCAACGATCTTGGGTTCGATTTACATCCCACGCAAACTTCGCGATGATTGTCCTTGGCAAGTCGGTTACTAAAATTTATGATTAAATCTTAAATATCCCTCAAGAGGAAAACCGATGAAATTCGAGCTTTACTTTACACGACTCAAGCCAATGGGCGTCTCGGATTTTGAGACATGGAAAACCCAAAACCAAGAGGCCTATGATCTCCTATTGGCTCTAAACGCACGGGCACGAGCACACTGTGAAACCCAAAGCCCTGAGGACGGACGGATCTCACGCGAGCAAGGAGAGACCGCCCGTCAAATCCTTGCAGATTTAAGCACAATCGGAACCGCACGAACCAACTTTTATAACAATATCGATTATGCCTGTGATGTAGAAGGTCTCAGCGACACCGACGCCTTTTATCAGCGCTACCCGGGACTGGAAGGCAAAGACTACTACGCTACATCAGCAGAAATCATCTCCGCTCAATTTGATGACCGCTTCGATCCGTCGCAGCCCGATCACAAAATCTTTCCGGCGATTCATATGGCTTCCAGTACCATTGAAATTCCCATCCGCCAACCGGCAGATTTTCAGCAGCCCGAAGGACTAACACCATTCTGTGGTATATTCCAAGACGCCGCTTTTATCCTTGCCGGCTGCTGGTACGAGGCGATATTCCCTGGTTATCACGGCTGGAATAAGCTTGACGATTAAATCCTTTCTGGAAACAATATGAATACCACCTTGAGCTCCCAAAACCTAGAATCCGTACAATCCTACCTCGATACCCTCTCCGGCGACTCGGAGGCACTGCTCTTTGGTGTTGGCGCACCGCAGGCCACCTCGCTTGACGAGCTGTATGCACCGCTTCGCTCACTGCCGCACGGCGCCTACATCGCAATCTGGACGCTGGGGATGCTGGCGAAGAATGGTACTCCGTGGGCTCTCTCACAAGAGAATCTCATGCTGTTTTATAAAAATATACAGCAGCTTCCCGATAGCCTTCGCCACCTCTCCAACCTGCGAACAATTCTTATATCCTTCAATCCCCTTACCGATCTTTCCCTGCTGGCCACCCTTCCCAAGCTGCAAGAGGTCATTCTCTCCGAAAGCCAAAAAGAGCACCTCCCTGACGACGTGTCCTTTTCGGTAGGCTACACGTATGTGATGAATCTAAGTCTGGATCAAGGCTCTCCCTCCGTCAACATGGATTTGACCATCGTTCCAGCGGATCTCAAAGAGGCCAAGCGGCAATACCTTAGCGGAACACCGGAAGGAAAATCCGCTGCGCTTGCCCTTGTGAAACCCTTTATTGGTATTTTTTACATATCCGACAACGTTGACGCTGTTTGTGAAGAGGAAATCGAAGATCCCATGCGCCTCCTCGCTGAAGAGGATGTCATCTTGACCCATCTCGTCATACACTTTGATGAAGAAAGTATCATCCCCAACATTGGCGCGGCCGGAGAGACCGTATTTTTCTTCAGAGAGCCGCAAAGCTCAGACGAGCTCGAGCACGTACAATGGGGTGTCTCGGTTGAATTTATTCCGCCGCACAAAGAGAACGATTTCATTGGGGTCTTCGATGGATGGCACCGTGCTGATATCCTCCACGAAGAATATCTTGAGCACCACAAATGTCTCCCACGACTGGAGAAAGCCTTTTTCTCCGCCCTGCACCACGGGTGGATGTAGTAGTATACGTCGCGCACCCTAAAACAAGGAAGCAAATGAAAAACTATAGATTTGAGTTTTATACCAAAAAAGGTCAGCCCTTTAGCTACTATATCGAACCCATAAGCAAAGAAGCCTTTGCGTACTGGAGCACCAATGGTGGTTGTGCAGCCCTTTTTCGTCACATCAACGAAGTCACCGAGATTGGACTGACCAATCCAAAGGAAATCGAAAAATTTCTCGACGCTGAATTCTCTAATATTCCGCCATCGGCCAGGGTCATACCCACAGCCGAAAAGCTAAACGAATATTACGGCAATTGGTATTCTTACAGCTCTTTTCTATCTGGGTGGATATACCACTTCGATGCGGCCGATCTTCAAAACTATGCGATGGACGTATACGATGTTTCCGACAACGAGAAAGATGCACCCATGGTTTGGGGAGGAACCTTGGCTGATCTCGTTCAAAAAAACACCCAAGCGTTAGCACAAAAGAAGTATAAAACCCGCAAGGTCAATGGCCACTATATGCACCTCATCCAATCCGAGCGTGCGAGAATCATCGGTCATATGGAAATGGCCGGAGAATGGGATCCTGCACGTCTACGCATCACAACCCAAATCGATGATTTTTACGGCCCTTGTCTGCGTCCCGATAGCTTCCGATACCAGAACGACAACGGTGAATATAAAAGAGCAAACGTCGATTGGGAGGTTTGGAGTGCGCAAGGCCATCCCTTTGACCTATACGATGGCATAGAGATCTGCGAGCCTGTCTAGAACCTCTTCACCACAGAGCGAACATAGTCACGCTCCCAGGTGATAGAAACAAACATCAGAAAACCCAAAAGAAGCGCACTGGAAAAGAAACCGATGGCGTGGAGTGCGACCGCATTCACAATAACCAAAATGATCAATACCACGATCCCGATGTTGGCAAGCGCCGTCGTTAAACGCACCAATCGTCTCCCTTTCCCCTGACCAATGCTCTGAATCTCCCAGCCTTGTTCACCACGAATCAGCTGCATCAAAACCATCACCGTCTTCCCATTTGAATTTTGATTGAACAAAAAACGCATTTTCTCTCGACCGCTTTCTTTGTGAAACAAACGAATGTAGGCATTGCTAATTTGACCAAAATGATCACCCCAATCGGGATGAAAGAGATTGGCCACAAAAACCAGCTTTTCCACTGCCGCTGGCACCTGGCGGAAATCGACGTTTAACTGCAGAAGATCGCGTGCATTTGCACCGTCCATTTGATCTTCGGGATGAACCATCACGGACTCTTCAAAGGTAAAACCATTCTCCATCTCCACGAATTTCTTTCGCTTGTCGAGCATAAAGCAGTTCAATTCAACATGAAGGTCTCCTTCTGCACAACCCCAACCGAAACCAAAACCTACTTCTTGCACATCTCCGAAATTCTCCTTGATGCTTAAGGTCTGGCCTGCTTTTAGGGCTATACTCATTGCCCATCTCCTCTCATCCAAATATACCCACTGCGCGCCGGTACCTGCACATCGCCCGAAACAGATGCGCGGCGGACCGCCACCTTTTTTCCATCGGCCACCAAGAACCATTCTCCTTGCGGTAAAGAAAGTGAGTGAGCGACGGAATCGCCATTGAATGCAATCAAAATCTCCTTCCAATCGTCTCCATTGGCATGCTCTTTAAGCCGATAGGCGAAGAACCGGTCGGAATCGCTCGGCAAGAATTCAAGATGCTCTTGCACCTGTTCCGCGGTCTTCATACGAAAAGCGGGGTGTGCCTTTCGCAGCGCAATGAGAGCTTTGTAGTAGTCGTGTACTTCTTGATATGTCGATTTCTGTGCCCAGCGAATCCGATTGACAGAATCGGGTGAACGATAGGAGTTCTCTTCCCCGCCCTTACTGCGCAAAAACTCTCCACCAGCGTGCAAAAAGGGAATCCCCTGCGAAGTCAGGACAATGGTATAAGCCAAAATATGCATCTGAATTCGCTCCTCGGGGGTGGCGTCGGGTACAGAAATTTCCAGTTTATCAAAGAGGGTATGGTTGTCGTGGCAAGAGACATAGGCAATGCTCTGGGTGGGGGCTCCCGCCCACGGCGTGCCGGAATATCGAACTTTTTCCATATCGATTTGAGGATGAGAAACCGCTCCCACGATACCAAACTGCAACGATTCCTTCCAGCCGTCTTGTCCGCTCGCAAATCCGCGGTCGTGATGGTTGAACACATTCCCCTTAATTGCATCGCGCAGATCGTCGCTAAAGGCGGAGATGCCCGGCAGCTCTTGAATACGATGTTTGAGGGCTCGATCCGTCTCAGGAAGAGTACTCTCTCCCCCCGTCCATCCCTCACCGTAGAGTAAAAGCGTGGGGTCGCGCTCCAAGAGCACCCGCTCGATTTCCCGCATCGTTTCCAAATCGTGCAGACCCATCAAATCGAAGCGAAATCCATCGATGTGGTACTCTTCTACCCAATACAGAAGCGAATCGATAATCATCTTGCGCACCATTGGCCGCTCCGAAGCGATCTCGTTTCCACAACCCGAGCCGTTGGAGAATGTTCCATCCGGACGCATCCGGTGGTAGATGCCGGGCGCAAGCTGATAAAAGAGAGACTCCTCGGTGTAGCCGGTGTGGTTATACACCACGTCCATCACCACCCGCAGCCCAGCCTTGTGGAGCACTTGAATCATGGTTTTCAATTCGAGGAGGCGGCGCGCGGGTTGCTGAGGCTCGGTGCTATAGCTTCCTTCCGGTACGTTGTAGTGCTGTGGATCGTATCCCCAATTGTATTGATCGCGGCGGTTTTCATCGACCGATCGAAAGTCAAAGATCGGAAGGAGATGGACATGCGTCACACCCAATTCGCGGATGTGATCGAGACCGGTAGAAAGTCCTTGCGGTGAGCGGGTTCCTTCCTCTGCGAGGCCGAGAAAGAGGCCGGCTTGTTCAATACCCGCATCCGGATCCATAGACAAATCGCGGATGTGCAACTCATAGATGATGGCTTCGCTCTTGTGTGCGAGCGGAGGCGGGCGATCGTCCGTCCAATTCGGTGGAGAGACCGAGGCCGCATCCAGCACCGCTCCGCGCTTGCCGTTTACCGTTACTGCGCGGGCATAGGGATCCACGCGCTCTTCCATCCATATTCCGTTGTGCCGAATTTGAAAGGTGTAAGAATGACCCACCCAATTTCCCACCAAACGAACCGACCAAATATCGTTCTCTTCTTTAGCCAGTTGCACCGTTTGAACCAAACGATCTTTATACATATGCAGCCGTACCGCTTCTGCGTTGGGTGCCCAAAGAGCAAAAGTAGAAGCGTCAGGCTGATATTTTAGCCCGAGAGAAGGAGACTTTTTCGAAATCGAAATGTTAGAAGACATGGTTTTAGGGATACACGAAAACGCAGCCCATCCGCCAATCAAAAGTAAGCCCTTTTGTAAAAAAGCCTTTCTTCGCATTGTGCTCCCCTGTTTAAATCCCACCCAAGGCCTGTCTTCAAGATTCTCACTTCAAAAAGTAGGATCCAAGTCGATGTATCCATATAATAACCCAACTTTCTCCTGTGGTATTGACCTTCAAGATACGGACGCACATAGAGTATTCGTATTCCCAAGTACGATTTTCGTATATGAAAACGGGCTACCCACCACGAGGAGAAATCATGTTGGAACCTGCTTCAGAAAAACAGGACATCCTCAGGCCGGGCGACCGGTTTTGGTTTTGGCTCTGTACGGAAGTATCCGATGCGCCGACTCTTTTTATTAAACCCCTCCGGACAGATCCGGGGATGAGCTCCCTGAAAGAACAAAGCGAAAACCCCGAAAAGGGTCGCGCTCAGACGCGGCATTTTTGCGCCGGTCGGACGTCCGCATATCCGTTGTGGTACCGCACCATGCACCACCGCGAACGATCCGTTCGGATACGGATGCATCGACGTAGACCGGATTGACAATCGACCCGCTGTACGCTCTTCTCCAACTGTCAAACACCCACTCCCAAACGTTTCCGCTCATGTCGTACAAACCAAAGGCATTCGCCGATTTCTGCCCAACCGGATGCGTTTCATCACCGCTGTTTGCATCATACCACCCCACCTCATCTGCCCGATCATGACCAGCATATATCGAAGACCCGCCGGCGCGCGCGCAGTACTCCCACTCGGCTTCGGTGGGCAAGCGATAGCCATTGGCGCTTTGCTTCCACCGCACCTGCATTGAAAGAGCATCGAGTCGATCCCGAAACCAGTGTTCTTGACACGCCTTTTCCAAACCGGCAGGAAGCATGTAGCAGGGCTCCAGCCCCTCCAACTCGCTTAGTTTGTTGCAAAACACCACCGCATCGCACCAAGACACTTTCTCTACCGGTCTCTTCGCGCCGGTAAAGTGGCTCGGGTTCTCACCACCCATCACCGCTTCATATAACTCTTGCGTACACGGATATACGCTCATCCAAAAGACCTTCGTCAGGGTGACGTTGTGATGGGGACGTTCTCCATCGCGGGCCTCGCCATCCTTATCCAATGCACCCATCCAAAATGTTCCCGGATGGATTTCCTTGAGCGGAAAAAGTTTCATAATCGATCGGCCGGCTTGTTTCCATCGCCCTTGACGGCGCTGTAGGGATTCTTTGCGCTGGCGCTCCGCTTCGATATGCCGACGGGTTTCCGCCACCTCTTTTTGGAGGACGTCGCGTCCGGGCACCTGAGCGTAAAAAGGGAGCCAATTCGCCTTGAAAATATGCTGCGTTTTCTGCGCGTACAGTTCATCGATCTCTCGCTGCTTCGCCTCGCATTTTTCGATGCAAGTATCGCGCGTTCGTTCATATGTACCGCGCTGGAACAAACCGGAAAGCAGACCCAACTCCGCCAACGCATCCTCCGCATCGCTCCGTGCGAGCTTCAGTACCCGCAGTTCCTCTCGCTTGTAAAGAATCTCCGCATCGGAGTCGACTGCAGAAAAAAACTTCGATTCAATCGCATCCCAGTATCCGATGCTTTCCTCTCCATAACGGTCTTTCGTGTAGGATAAGGAGAAGCTGAGAAAGGGATGCTCAACCGTACGGGTAAAACCATCCGCTGTGATCATCATTCGATCCTCGTAGGTTTCGCGATATGTAGAGAGCAAATCATTGATCAAAATGCTCTGTGAGCCCAAAGCCGCAATTCCGTGTGCCCAAGCGGTATCCATCTCCGCCACCAACGCCTCTTCCAATTGATTCAATTGCGCGAGGGCATCTGATTTTCGTCGATCGGCCTCATTGTGGCGTCTTTGGGTGAGAAGTCGCTCTTGCTCTTTGCGCTCGTCTTCTTCCCTTTGGCGTTCTGCCGCGACTAAAAGTGCCCGTCTCTTCCCCTCTTGCTCTTTTCGGTGCTCTTCCTTTCTCTCTTCGAGGCGCTGTAAAAACACATTGGGCGTCTCGTCCTTTGGACGTCGAAGAACCGCAGCGAGGGGAGGACTTACGAGACCACCTTGGGTCTGACGAATCTTCGACAACCCATTCCGCGCGGATTCGGCATCGGCAAAGCGATCGCCTTCATCGTACGCAAGCATCTTGTCGAGCCAGCGCTGCAGCGGCATGCGCAGATGCATGCACTTTTCTTCCCAGCGCATCCGCATCCGATCGTCCAAGAGAGTCGAGGGGTTTTCCCCGGTTAGACAAGCGACGACCAAAGCGCCAACCGAATACAGGTCGGAACGAAGGGTCGGCTCCCCTCGAAACTGTTCGGGCGCTTGGTACCCGAGCGTACCCGCAGCGAGGGTACCGCCGAAGGTTCGATGCACATCATCGATTGCCGTACCAAAATCGATGAGCACCACCTGACCGTCCGCTCGCAAGAGGAGATTGCTCGGTTTGATATCGCGGTGGATCACAGGTGGAGAAATCGCTTGCAAATAGCACAAAATGGACAACAGCTGATGCACCCATTCGAGAACTTGCTCTTCGCGAAGGGAACCGCCCGCATGCACCTCCGCCAGCGTTTGTCCTTCCACAAAGGCCATCACCAAATGCGGTAGCCGGCGCCCCTCCACCTTGTCGACGAAATGATCGATGTAGCGTGGAATTTGGGGATGCTCGAGAGTGCTTAAGAGTTGTGCCTCGCGCTCCCATTTGTTCTCATTTTTGTACTGAATCGGTGTTTTAAAACGCTTTACGACGACCGAATTCCCACTTTCATCTTCCGATAAAAATGTGAAGGCGAAAGTACCTTCGCCGAGAATTCGATGAATGGGGTATTTCACGTTCTCTCCTCGTCCCTTTGTATCAAACCGAGCAGTCTAATTTCGCACTCCCTTTCTACGGGCGAAGGGGTTTCAAAAGGGTGTTCAATTCTACCAGTTGCGATTCTGGAATGAGAAATTGGATTTCATCTGCTCGTTTTTTTACGCGGAAAGAACTGGTACCTTTGCTTCTCACCTTTACATGCGCTCCGCTATTTTGGTGCCAAATCTGCACTTGTTCTCGAAGCAAGTCTGCTTGTTCTTCGCTTAGAATTCCCGCTTTGGGCGTTCCACCACTGTATATTCCACTCGAACTCATCGCTGGCTGGATGGGATCGTATTGAAAATGAATGGCTCCCTCTTTTCGATAAAAATGAAAACGGTTTCCGGATCCATCGGCATAAAAACATTCCCAAGCGTCTTCGGTTTGTTCAGATATATCGGTTTCGGAGACATTCGTTGGCGTATTTTTACGGCTGCATCCTACCAAAAGTAGACATATTATCAATCTTATATGCATCTGTACTCCTGGAAACACCACACTAGAGATTTGGGCGTGGCTCAAAGGGCTTGGCGCTCAAGCGAAAGCGAAAAGACACCAAGTGACGATGCTCTAAACCATCTTCTGCCGGAATGAGTTGAACATCGTAACCAATGGCACTAAAGATCTGATCGAAGGATATACCAGCCCCAAAGATATTGTCTTGCGCGAGAAAGTCACGCTGATATCCACCTCGGATCGAAACATAGCAGTCCAGCGGTAAGTCTCCCGCCACCCCGACGAAAGCCGGCACACCATCGCGCAGGGAATATCCAGCATCCACTTCCAAACCTCCCGAAGAATAATACACGTCGCTATCGTCCATGCAGCGCTTCCAAAGAGGCCCCGATGCATCGAGAAGTCCCCAACGAACCCCAAATTCCAAAGAACTTCCGTCCACGGCATCCAATGCATCCACCAAACCGACACCCAAGATGACCTGATCAGCAAATTTTGCACCCATAGACAGGTTCAATTCAAAGGCATGGGTCAAGACGTTCAAGTCGCTGGCCGTCCCGAAGTAAAAGCCCCCGACCCCCAAAGAAAGGGAGCGATTGAGAAAACTAATGCCCATCGAAGCGCCCACCAAAGAATGAACGGACAACTGCTCGACCTCTTCACCGGGCAACTTCCAACCCGGCAGCAAAGAAGAATCCAAGCCGTACTGCAAAGATTCGCGCTGATACACCAACCCCAAAGCCACGGGTCCTTGGGTCGAATCGGCGGCGCCGATCGAGGCTCCCCAATCCAAAGACGGATATAGGTATGCAGCACCTTCGACTTGATAACGCGGGATCAAAGATAGAGTCGAGGGCATTCTTCGAACCGGCAATAAAGAATCAGCGTGTGCCCGTGAAATCGAAGCCATACCCATGTCTAGGGCAAAATTCCCATCCAATGCAAGTGCAGAAGGACTATAAATGGCACAGAGGACAAAAATCGTCCTTCTTAAAGATGAATACATAGAGACCTATGGTTAAATTACTGAGGGTAGTATAACACCAAACTCCATCTTCTATCCCCCCTTACAGAGTATTTCATGTTAAGACACTTCAGCATTCGCGAGACCCCGTTCCTTGGTCTCTCGGCTTATCACTAAGAACTTTGTAGAGGGCTCACCATCATGAAAACCAAATATCCTGCCGTCAGAACCGCCGTCATACCCGTTGCTGGACTCGGAACACGCTTCCTACCCGCCACCAAGACCGTACCCAAAGAGATGCTTCCTCTCCTCGATCGTCCTTGTATCGATTACATCGTCAAAGAAGCCGCTGATGCAGGAATTGAACGCATCGTTTTCGTTACTGCACGCGGCAAGGACGCGATGGTAGACTATTTTGATCGCTCTCCCGCGCTCGAAGCACACCTCCGCAAAGTCGGTAAGGTCGATCTGCTCGAAAAGGTCTTGGAAAGTGGAAAGCGCGTCGACGTAATCGCCATTCGACAGCGCGAAACCCTCGGATTGGGACACGCCGTTCTCTGCGCCAAGGCCGTGGTTGGGGAAGAACCCTTTGCCGTACTCCTCGGTGACGACATCGTATTCAACAAAACCCCCACCGTCGGTGACATGATCAAAGTCTACAACAAATCTGGAGACAGCGTTGTTGCCCTTATGGAAGTTCCACAAGAAGATACGCAGCGCTATGGAATTTGCGCCGGAGAATGGGAAAACGAAGATTGTATGCGCATCAAAAGAATGGTCGAAAAACCCCATCCCAAGCTCGCACCGAGCAACTTCGGAATTGTTGGTCGATATGTCCTCCCCGCGAGCATCTTCAAACTTCTCGAGGAGACCCCACCCGGAAAAGGAGGAGAAATTCAGCTCACCGACGCAATCCATATGCAGGCTCGAAAAGGCAAGGTCATCGGCTATAAGATCAAAGGCCAGCGATTCGACACTGGAAACGCACTCGGACTGCTGCGCGCCTCTATGTACCAAGCCCTGCAACGACCGGACCTGCGTGTGGGCTTCAAAAAAATTCTACAGGAATTTAAGGATATCAAGTGAAATTTGCAGAGATCGCTGTCGCTCTTCCGGTGGATGGGTTGTATACCTATAAAATCCCATCCAACCTCTCTATCGAAATCGGACACACCGTCATGGTACCCTTCGGTAGACAAAAAGTTACCGGATACGTCGTCGGTCTACTCAATGAAACCGAGCTGACACGCGTCAAAAATATCTCGCGCCTTCTCGACCCCGTACCGGCCTTCGACCAATCGATACTCCCTTTCTTCAAATGGATCGCCAAATACTACCTTTCGGGTCTCGGAGAGGTCATCTCGACCGCACTTCCCAAAGACTACAAAATTAAATCCATTCGCATCTATGTGCCAACGGAAACCGGAATTGATGCCCTTGCGAACCAAGACATCACGGTACCGGCACAAGCCACTCTTCTCCGAGAGATGATCGCTCGCTCCGGCCGAACCGAAAAATCCTTCGTCAAATTCTTTCACGAGGAGCTCGAACCCAACGTCGTTCGCAAAGCACTTGGTTCTTTGGTACGCAGTGGCTGGGCGCGAATCGAAGAAAAAGAGCACGGCGGTGTCAAAGGACACGTCAAAACGGTCGAATTGGCCATGCCCAAAGAAAAAGTATCCCTGCGCGGGGCAAGGATGCAAGCGGCCTTTAATCAGCTGATCGATGCCGGCGGCATGATGGACGTCGCCGATCTCCAAGCGATAGAAGGTCCGACCATCGTATCTGCACTCAAAAGACTGGAAAAAAAGGGCATCGTCCGCTTCGGAAAACGCGAAGATCGTAGCAAAGCGCAAGTGGACACTCTCCCGGCTTCTGGAGAAAAACATCCCCCCAACGATCAACAAGCGCGCGCACTCGAAGATATTTGCCACAAGCCGCCGCAGACCCATCTTCTTCACGGTGTAACCGGTGCGGGAAAAACCGAAGTCTACCTCCAGGCGGCCGAGCACTTTAAAAAGCAAAAAAAGCAAACCCTGATTCTCGTACCGGAAATCGCTCTTACGCCCCTTCTGATCGGTCGGGTAAAGGCACGCTTTGGTTCGAGTGTGGCGGCACTGCACAGCGGCCTACGTCAATCGGAGAGACTCCGTGAGTGGCGCCGCATACGAGCCGGTGAGGTCGACGTTGCCGTCGGAGCACGATCAGCGCTGTTTGCTCCGTTTCAAAATCTTGGACTCATCGTCGTCGATGAGGAACACGACGACTCCTACAAACAAGGAGACGGCGTGCGCTACCACGCACGAGATTTGGCTGTTGTTCGCGGTGCGTTTGAGAAGTGCCCGGTCGTATTGGGCTCAGCCACACCCAGTATCGAATCGTGGAACAATGCAAACGAAGAGAAATACAACCTCATTCGCATTAACAAACGCGCTACGCCAAAGCCCGTCCCCGAGATTAATCTCATCGATATGCGTGGACGCCCCCCCATTCAGATCATCTCTCCAGAATTACAAACCGCTCTGCACGAATGTTTTGAATCCGGTGGTAAGGCCATTGTTTTGTTCAATCGAAGAGGATACGCGCCCACCGTTGAATGTCCGGGTTGCGGCGGAAATTACAAGTGTCCTTCTTGTCAAATTAGTTTGGTTTATCACCGAAAGAGCCACAAACTTAGCTGCCACTACTGCCACTTCCACCGTAATTTCCAGCAAAACTGTCCGCAATGTGGAACCCCCTTTGACGTCATGGGTTTTGGAACAGAACGCGTCGAAGAAGAACTCACATCCATTTTTCCAGAGCGCAACATCTTGCGCATGGATGCCGACACGGTTGCGACAAAGGGCGCTCACCACAGAATACTCGATCAATTCCGCTCCCCGGATTCCCACTTATTGATCGGAACCCAACTCGTCGCAAAGGGACATGACTTCCCCAAGGTGACACTCGCCGCTGTTGTGGGCGTAGACCATATCCTCACCATGCCAGATTTTCGATCGGCTGAGAGAACCTACGCATTGGTCAAGCAGTTGGCGGGCAGAGCCGGTCGAGGAAGCGAAGCCGGTAAGGTCATCGTACAAACCCGACATCCGGAGCACTTTATTTTCCGTCTGCTCGGCAATACCGATCTGCCGGATCCCTCTCACGTCTTCTACATGCAAGAGGTACGGCAACGCAAAATCTTAAAATACCCACCCAACACGCGTTTGGTTTTGCTGCGAATCGATGGAGAGGATCGCGCAAAGGTTCGAGAGCAAGCGAACCAACTGGCCAAAACCTTAAGAAGCCGGCGGATCTCAGGCATCGATATTTTAGGACCGACACTCGCTCCCATGTCCAAATTAATTGGACGGTGGCGTTTTCAAATGATTCTTCGCGGACAAGCGATATCAACCTTTCGTTCGTGGCTTGAACAAAACCGAGACCTTCTTCGCTCCTCTCTCAAGGGAGGCTGTCGTCTCTCCATCGATGTCGATCCGCGCAATCTCTTGTAGACGTTATTGCAAATCGCAATAAAACACATCTATGGAAAAAGAAAAAAACAAACGTTCGATCGGAAAACAGCTCCTTCCACACATCGTCTATATGCTGGTCGCTTTGTGGATTACCTCCGAAGCCTGGCTCAACGATGGACTCATTCTGAGCGGTGGTGACCAACCGGACTGGAACGG
Source organism: Myxococcota bacterium (assembly GCA_036127535.1). Classification (GTDB taxonomy): domain Bacteria; phylum Myxococcota_A; class UBA796; order UBA796; family UBA796. Next base: position 22,875 of record JAYYRF010000477.1, read on the forward strand.
TACCGCTTGGGCTTATTGGTGGGTAGGAAAAGCCATCGAAGAGAGTCAAAACCCCTTTAACGGGACATGGAACTACTTTCCAGTTGGGCAGCGTCCTCTCGCACAATACAATCTCCTCGATGCGCTCTTGGCCTGGCCTCTTCTAAAAATCTTCGGGATTCGTATCGGCTACAATCTCTTTGCTACACTGATCGCGTACTCGACAGCATGGGGGATGCATATTCTGGCCCGAACCGCGGGTGCGATGCTCCTACCTGCGATTTATGCCGGTGTTGCACTGGAGACATCCTCCTTCCTTTTGGTGGAACTTGGACATGGTAGACTCTCCCAGGCCATGCTGGTATTTTGGCTTGTCGGCTTGGCCGGTCTCCTCAAGATCGCAAGGGGAGAAGCCTCTTGGAAGATAACCGGACTGACCGGATTGGCCTTGTCTTGTACTTTTCTAACCTACTGGTATTGGGGTCTGTTTTGGGTCTTCGCCGCCATTCCCATCTGGCTGAGCGAATTTTGGTTTTGGGACAAACGGCGCTGGAAACAGCTCGGATTGGTGGCGCTCATCACCGCCGTCATCTGCGGCCCTTACGTCTATGCGCTGATTCTGTCCTACCAAAATCTCCCCGGTGTCGATCGCGCACTCGAACCGTGGATGGACTACGGCTCGCTGGGCAGAGACGAGTTCGGCCTAGCGATGGGCATCAAGCAGTCCCATTGGCCGCTGTGGCCGCTGTTCCACACCGCTGCCGATCCGGATGATAAACGCATCGCCTTGCTTCCGCTTATTTTGGGTGTGGCGGCCTGTTTTCGGGAAATACCGGAGAAGAAACGGTGGATTGCCATGATGCTGGTTGGATACATTCTGACGCTGGGTCCCTATCTGCGATGGACAGATGCACAACCCCTTCGCATTGGTTTACCATACCTATGGTTGTACGACTACTTTCCGTTCTTCAAGAGATTTTGGTGGCCACAGCGCCTCGAATTATTGGTTCTCATCGGACTTTTGGTGACCGGCTCCTTGTTGCTCAATCGGTGGACATTGTTTCTCCACCGCTGGGGAAAAACGTTTGTGGTGTTAGCCATTGTGGGTCTGTTTGTCGATATTCCGGTTCGAAATCCGTACTTTCCGGTAGAATCCCATCCACCAAGAGAATACAAAGAGCGGTTGTATGCGCAGATCAAAGGTCCGATCATTACCACGCCGGTGCTGAGCACCAACGAAATCACCCGACATATCTTGTGGCTTCAAGGTTTCCACGAGCAACCGATTCTCGGAGGACTGGGAGACCACATACCCAGCCACCGACCGCCAAAGTACGAGTCGTACATCAACGACCGCGTCGTCTTGAGAGCACTCTCAGAAATCAGCCGCGGAACATTCAAAGACGCCCTTTTACAACCAGAAGACATCAATGTTCTCATCGAAGAAGATGGTTTCCGGTGGATTGTCATCGACCCTGCCGCCTATAGCCCCGGACTCGAAGAGAGATGGGCAGCCGCGTTCACCTCCTTTTGCCAAGGTGTCTGGGGAACCCCCACCGTTGAGGTTGGGCTCGCCAAAGCGTGGAAACTCAGTCCCATCACACACTCGATCTTTATTGACAACATCCCGCCCGTTGAACGATTGGGCCCGCGCACCGAAGAGGGGTACAAACAGCAAGATCCAAATATGGATGGCTCTACACCGATGGATGGCTCTATACCGATGGATGGCTCTATACCGATGGATGGCTCTACGCCGATGGATCAGCCTTGACCGCCAGCGTAGCACATCCTTGACTTCTCTTGACGTATGCTTTGTCGGGATAGGAGAGAACCAGCGCCTCCTCGGAACAGACCAAGGTTTCTAACAATGATCCGTATATGTCATACACGCGCCCCAATTCCGAACCCGCAGCTATGATCGCACCGGGCGCCTGTGTCGGAACGAAAACCCCTGCCTTGGAGATGGTCGGCCCGTGACCGCGTTGCCATTTTACGCCCGCATTCGTCTCTGGCAACGGAGTGTCCAACAAACCCAAATGAGACAAAACATTCTCCACTGCTTGTTGCGCAATCGCCACCGCTTTCGGCTCCAGTGTTCTACGAGGCCCCACTTCCAAGGTTAAAGAAGCGGTCCCCAACGTATTCATGACACACCCAGAGAGCGTTTTTTCCAAACCATACTGACGATACCGGCGCGTTGGATACTCCCAAACGGGAATCAACCCGGTCGCCTGTGCAATGCGTGCACACCGTTCAGACAACGACGATGAGCCTTTGGACTTGATCACGCGGTCGATCAAGACATACGGGATTGAAAGCTGACTGTCCGTATGCAGATCCAAAACCAAATCCGGTTTTTTTGCCGCGATGTTCGTCCACAAAAGATGCACCCATCTTTCCGCGGCCGATCCGCGCGCTCGACCGGGAAACAACCGGTTGAGATCGCTCGCGTTATCGGGAAACGTACGACTGTACTGCTGCAGTCCCTTGGGGTTCAAGGACGGATACAAATGAACCATACCACAGCGCAAACGCTTCGGTAGGGACTCCATCAGTCGATAAACAACGCCCAAACCGGTACACTCATCCCCGTGAATATTCGCCGTGATCACGACGGTTGGACCGGGACGCGCGGTCTGTAAAGTACTGTACAGAACCTCGGTATTGGGTATTCGATGTCGAATCACCCTCATGCCTGTATCACCCAACACTTGAGATAGCGCGATTCGGGAAAGGACAAGGCTGCGGGAAAATCGATGGGTGGATTGTACTGTTTTAAGATTCGAACCGGTCTTTTCGTGCGAACGGAGGCATCCAAAATCGCCTTTGCGAAATCTTTGGGAGACATCTTGCCGTGATTGGTGGCAATGACCAACCACCCTTGGGGCTCAAGAACCCGCAAACATCCAGCCACCAGTCCAGACAGCCCTTTTTCGACCGACCAAATCGCGTCACCATGAGAGAAAGATGGTGGATCTGCCACAATCATATCAAAGCGCTCTTGTTTCCGTCGGAAGCGATCGAGGGCTTTGAGGGCATCTTCCGCAAAGAAGCGATGTCCGTCACAAGACAAGTCATTGGCGATAAAGTTTTTTTGTACCCAATCGATGTACGTAGAGGAAAGATCAACACTTGTAACCTGTTTCGCACCGTTGGACGCAGCAGAGACGGAAAACGCACCCGTGAAGCAGAACAGATTCAAGCAGCGCTTTTCTTTCCAGTACGGAGTGAGCCAGTCCCGCAGCGCACGCATGTCGGAGAAGAGTCCCGCATCGGGCGAGCGGTTGGGTTCCACCCAATATCGCAAACCCAACTCCTCAACCCATTGACCTTCCGTATCTCCACGTCCGGACAAGCAGCCCAAATGCTCCACCTTTTCGGCCCGGACGTATCCCCAAATTGAGGTGTAGGTAAAACAAGAGCGGATGGCGCCCAACAGCGGCTTAATGAGACACTTCAATGCCGGATCTGCCAATGTAAGGACGATTTCCGTACCCCAAACATCGATGCGAACACCGGGTAGCTGATCGTTTTCAGCGTGTACCCAGCGCCATGCGGCCGTGGGAGGGAAACTCGGTCGCCTGGCCAAAGCCTCTTGCAAGCGCTGGGTCAAGAGGATTGTCGGTTCGACTCTCTCCGTCGAAAAGCGTCGAAAAGCAACGTGTCCACCACACCAAATCCCCGTTCCCAAGAAGGCATTGTGGGGAGAATAGACTTCTATCCAGTCCCCAACCTTGAACGAACCCTGCTTTTTTCGAATTTCGTTTTTATAGACCCAGTCAAAACCGCGACTCAACCACGAATAAGAATATTCATTGACCTGAATCGAATCGTTCTTTGCCGTAAAAGACATTCGTTTATGTCGAGAGCCGCCTCTCCGATTTCTAGACATAGACTAAGAAATGGGGGTCAGTTCATCGATGGGCGCCAAAGAAGAAAACTCTGCCAGCTGCTCATTGGTAAAACGAATGTCGTGGAAAATAGACCGAATCACGACAACCTGAAAGCCGAGAGCCATCGCAGAGTTGCCCGCGATGAGATCTAAAAAATCAACCGTCTGTAAAAATCCGTACTCCACGTCTTCTTTTGCGATGCAATGCGCACCGCGGGTTCCGCCATCTATCGTAGAAAGCGTGCCAAACAAAGAGCCGGGTTCGATGTTGCAGATGGGAACCAGTGCGCCGGAACGGGTTTCACGCTTAACGGAAATAATGCCGCTCAACAGAAGATATACCCCTTCTGATTTGTCTCCTTGGGTAATAATCTTTTCGCCTGCGGATACGCTGTGGGTCGAAAAGATGCCGGCGAGGGCGTTGAGCTCTCTTGGTGGAAAGCCCTTAAACAGTTCAAATTGACGAAGGGTTTTGGTATCCATATCTATTCCCTAGAAAAGCTGATCGAGTCGATTGTCCAAATCTCGCAGACGCGTACAAGCATTTTGGAGCGTGTATTGAAGAAGCTTATGCATAGCGGGCTGTCCGTCTGCCACCATCTGGTGAAAGCCGTGCCCCGGTATTTTGAGAACCACCGAATCGGTATCGCTGTATATGCTCGCGGAACGTGCCGTGTTTTCAAACACCCCCATTTCGCCAAATACTTCTCCTTGGGAGAGACGCCCTACGTCTAATTCTTCTCCGGAAGAATCTTGCACGCGAATGGAGAGCGAACCTTTAAAAAGCACGTACATATCCTCGGACATCTCACCTTGTGCGATAATAATCTGTCCCGGAGGTAAAACCATAACTTCGCAATATTTGGCCAGTTCTTCGGCTTCGCGCGGCGAAAGGCCTGAAAAAATGGGATGACTTCGGATGGTGGCTACGTTGTTCATGACACACTCGCATGTTGGATGGATAGGACGTTGGTACCCAAAATGATGAGTTGATCTACCTCGAGGGTCTTTTTACCAGTCAATTCTACAAAGACCCCGCTTTCTAGTATATAACTTTGGCAATGATTGTGTAGTTGTTCTATAAAAAAAGAGTCTTTTTCACAATATAAACGCGCCTGTTTACGCCCCATCAAGGCACGCTCCATTGTAAAACCGCTCTCCTTTGCTTTTTGAGCCTGTGGCGTAGAAGCCCACACGATATTGTTTTGGGCACGGTGATCGCGCAGATTAATGCCGAAATCTCTTTGTTCTCGCCCCAAATCGATCTTGGTACCCGGCGTCAGGGGCGTTGCGCTTTCTTCTTCTCCGAGAACCAGTCCCATAAAAGCACCGTGTCCCAGCGGCCTAAAATGTAATTTAAAGTCGCCCGCCCGAATCATCGTCGCTGTGGTTAACGGCAAGATTTGGCCGATCGCAACCTGAACATCTCCCACATAAATGTTGCCGGAGAGAGACTGAAGGCTGATTGAATTAATGGACACTTGGAGGCAGAAAAGCGGATTGGTGCTCTTGGGTGTCCATCTACCACTGTGGTTTAGATAGTACTGGTATCCGACGACCACATCGCTAATGGGCAACCGCGGTAGAGCGATACCGTGCATTTTCAATTTTTTGAACAAGCTCTTGCGGTCGACGATCAGCGTCATCGCCGAGGAATGCTGCTCTTGTTCCTCGAGGCGCGCTTGTACATATCCTTCCAAAAACTTATGTTCAGCGATCACCCAGTGCGACCCCTTCTGTATCCACTCCCATCGCTGCTTGGGAGAGATTTTATATCCACAAAGCCAAAGGGATTGGGGGGCTACATGAGAGAAGATTCCGAGAACCTGATCGAGTTCTTGCCCGGAAGGCGGGAAGTCGAGCAGCAAGATTTCGGGATCTTGGGGCATGCTTGAAATGGTCTCACCATTTCGAAGCAGAACCAAGCGATTTTCCAAAAGGGCTTTTTCCAAGGCCTCGGGCAGGTGAACTTGGTCGCGAAGAACGATGCGATACACCTGTACGTTGCGAAAGAACCCCTTGAAGAAGAAATCGCCCACCTCTTCCCAAGCCTGCTCGGATTGGTTCATGGAGAGAAACGTCGACTGCGCAAACCAAATCTCGTTCACCGGTGTCTTGGACAGAATGCGACTGGCGAGATTCACACAATCCCCAAAGTAATCGTTGGAGATTTCTTCTACGTCTCCGGTGGCTATCGCGATACGAACGTTGAAACTGAGTTCTTCGGACAAAGACTCCAATAGGTTCACACCGGCTTTGATCGCGTCGGTGGCAGAGGAGAACAACGTCATAAAAGAGTCGCCGATATTTTTGACGACGGTTCCGCCTGCTTCTTCTAGAACCATGGCGACTTTTTCTTCGTGTTCGCCGATGAGTTGACGCAGCCGACTTCGGTCACTGCTGCTGACGGCAGCGGTGTAGTTCGCCATGTCGGTAAAGAGAACTGTCAAGGTTTTAGTTGCCATATATCACCCGAAGGTAAAAAGGGATGATAACGAGATTCTTGACAATAGTCCAACACAAAAGGGCTGGGTTTGGAATCTAATGATATGTTGGTAGCAGGTAATCTTTTGGGGATTTTTATGGTCGGAAAAGCGGTCGTCAAAAAATTAAAAAAGAAAGAAAAAGAGCGTCCCTTCAACGATGAAGACACCGAAATTCAGGTTGTTGATACCGAGCACGTTGCCACCTACTGCCGCGACCCGTTGGAAAAATTGGCCAACGACGATCCGGTCATCGAGCGCGTTCTCGACGACAATATCCGCAAGGATATTGAAGTGCAAGACGAAGACGATGACATCGGTGTTCGAACCCGCGAGCGCTACGTGCCCAAAATGCCGCTGCCGGAAGATTTTCTGAGCCAAATGGAATGCTCTCAAGATCCAACCCAACTGCACGATTTGGAATTGAGCGTGCGCTTCTATACCGATGCAATTTATTCAAACCAAGAGATGGCCAAGGTCTTTTTGATGGGTGTGATTCGTCAGTTGCGATATTGGATTCTCGCACAGGACGCCGAACCGACATTGGACGATGAAACCTCTCACTTTTTGTACGTACGGGATCATTTCATCCCTGCGATCGCATCGGATTACAAAGAGCTCGAACGATATTTCACCCCCGAAACCGACTTGGAAAACTTTCGACGCCTACCGATGGAAATGGCCATCTTGGTCTCCGAACTCAATACGAAAGTCGATCAGATTCACCGGGCGCAAGAAAAACTGAGAGCCGAGGGTTTTGACCCGCTTGACGAAGAGGCCGCGCAGTTTATCGAGTATCCGGACAGCGGTTTAATCTCTTGGATTTTAGAGAACCCCGAACTCGCGCAAAAAGTGTTGGACAACCCCGAGCAACGAGACGATCTGATCTTCAAAGCGTGGAACGAACTGTTTCAATCAAAGGGCGTGCCCGAGTTTTTATCCCTACAAGACAAACTCGCCCAAAGCATCGACATGGATATCCAGAAAAAAGACATGCTCGTCAAATTGGAAAGCCTCATCAAAACCAGTTCCATCACCGACCTCATGCAAGAACTCGACGCGCCGGAAAACAGCGCCATTCGCAGCGAATTTTTAGAAGCGCTCAACATCAGCCGCGATACCAGCCACCTCGATTTAATTCAGAAAATAGAGAGCCAGTATGGTGCATCCGGTGTAAGCCTGACGACCAAGGTCATCGACGATCCGCAAAGCTTCATGAACCTGTTGATCGGAACGTCTTAGGGCGACTCTTCGTCTTGTTTCATTTCCCACAGCTCCATGCAATACTCGTTTTCGATGTGCTCTGTGCTGCAAAATCGGTCTTTTGGGACGTAGATATGTATTTTTCTCTCGGGATGTGCTTCTAGGATTTTCGCAGCCGATTCGAGGATGGTTTTGGTTTCCAAATAGATGGTATATTGGGTTTCGACGATGGCTTTGGCCACAAGGATGGGGCAATCTTCCAGTCCATCAAGCGAGAGGGTCTCTCCTTCGAAGGTGCGAACGAGAGCCGCCAATTCGTCTGCCGTCGGCTTCGCTTTGGATTTGTAGAAGGAAATATGCAGACTATTTTTCTTGGCGGCGAGCGCGATGACCGCCCCTTTCTCAGGGGTTCCATGTAGCTCCAGCGACAGATGTGCCTGCGATTTCGACAGCGCACGGGCCACCGGCACCGAAAGATCGTGCACCACAAGCTTGATGCTTTTGCCGGGAAACAGAGCGATCTGGGCCGCTTGCTCGGCACTGATCGACTCAACACGGGTGAGCGAGAATCTGGATGCGCGTAGATTCTGAATCTGCGCAAAGGTATCCGGATTCGGCTGTTTCACATCCATGCTCGCACCGTGGTTGAGCAAGTAGGGTTTGCTCTCTTTGTTGTATACAATCCAATTGGGAAGGATGAGTTTTCCTTGGTAGTCGCGTAAGAATCGCATGGCATTGGTGGAGGTGCGTTCCAAACCTTTGAGCGAGAGGGTTTTCGCGCTTCCTCCGGCCAAAATCTCCGCGTGTTCGGGACGCAGCGTTTTCAGTCCATCGAGTATTAGTTCTCCCTCGGTTTGGGCAAGAATCCGCAGTGTGTCCGCGGAAGTACTTTCCAATTTCGGTAATCGAATGTCTTCCAAATGATCTTGCATCACCTGTGCGGTTTCCGGAGACAAGCGCTGCACCCCGAGCCGAAGTTTGTCTTTGTTCCCCCACGCGAAGGGCTCCGCCAAAGCCAGCGCCATCACATCGGCATCGATTTCGCGTGCACTGTAAAAGAAGCTTCCCAGCCAGGTCGTGGTTTTCGGCTGCGCTTTCCGCTTCTCAACGACGACCCGATAGAGCGACCGGCTCAGGCGGTCAATCCCAAAATAGACCGATCGTTGCTGTCCATATCGCCGCGAACCGACTTTCATATGCTCGGTCAATGTCTGTAAATCTTCTCCATCAAAGTCCTCCAATATTCCCAGTTGCACCTTGCGCATCGCGGGACGAATCTTTTGCATGCTTCGCTTAGACAAGGTCGTCACATTGGGCAGCTCAATTGTGCCTTTGGGAAGGCTTTGAATGGCATCCATCACATTCGGGGGGAGGTCGGAAATCCCCAGCCGAAGCCATTTTCTATTTGTGGTCAAGTGCCGCATGGCGGCGGGGGATATCTTTTTAAGTTTGGGCAGATCCAAGGGACCAGAACCCGATAGCGCCTTTGCTTCGGCCGCGGAGAGTTTTTCCAAATCGGGTAGATACAGCCCTCGTTTGCTCATGACCGCCAGACTTTTGGCCTGCTTGACCGTTAGGGAACGAACACCGTGCAGGGTCAGACGGCTCCACCGGGCATCGACCACCCCTTCGTTGAGCCATTTGGGATAGCGCTTGGCGTGGATGGTGAGCCATCCGGAATAGCCTCGCAAATGTTCAACGGACTGTGCATCCAGCGTTTCCCCGACCTGGACCTTTTTGATCCAGCGTTTGTTTGTATCGTTTAAAGGCACCTCGAGTCGTTCGATTTCCTCCAAATCAAACAAAACGTAGGGATTGCAATCAAACAGTTTTTGCGTCACCGTGTGCTTGCCTTCCACATAGATGTGATCACTTCGCTTCAGACCGGATTCTGGTGGGCACTGAGACAAGAGTTTCAGGTCGAAGTACGGAAAAAAGATTCCGCCGCGGTCTTTGCGAAGGACGCGGTATATGTCATCTGCGGTTTCAATGTTTAGGTTGGGCAAGAGACTCCAAGTATTCCAAGTCGGGGCGATGCGAACGGCGGCCGCCTCGGCATCGCTTTCCTCAAAAAGAGAAGCGGAATGATCGCCGCGGCTCACCCCGTCCCAGCCGCGCTGGTTTGTTGCGATGTCTTGATATTCCAATCCGCGCTCTTGAAAAAAACGTTCGATTTTCTTTTCGTTCTTCTCTATTGGTATGTCTTCTGCTGGATTTGCATGAAGAAGATTTCCCATCCATAGTATAAAATGCAGCACCGCGTATCTCTCCTGTCGTGTACGCGAGGGATTCGTTGAACGTCTCTCATGTGAGACCTTTTCGGTTCGCCGCCAAGCGGTGTGCAACCAAGCCAACCAACTTCCTCGGGTATATTATACTCCTTTCGCGAAAATCATAGACAACATACTTCTTCTTGCGTTCCCTTCTTCGATGACGGTTCATTTTTGTCAATCTGCCTTCTCGGATTTGACGCGGCGTATTTTTATCCTAAACACAGAGAGAAAGTCTATTTTTGTGAGGTAAAGCATGTTTAGCACCGGTCTTCTTTTATCCGTGTCTCTCATCGCGTGCTCGGACACCGCCGAGCAGGTGGAATCGGACACGCCCGAAAATTTGGTCACCATGCGCTTTGATTTTGGCTCGACGAAGGACGGCGACGCGGACTGGTTCGCCCTGAACGATACGGTTATGGGCGGGGTTTCGCAGGGCGCCACGGAACTGCACGACACCTCCATGGTCTTTTCGGGAACCGTCTCTACCGACAGCAACGGTGGATTTGTATCGTTGCGAAGTCCAAACGGAGAGTACGATCTTTCCCCTTACACCGACGTTGTGATTTCTTACCGACTGGAGGGACCGGAGTTCTCGATGGTTCTCGCCGATCAGACCATGTGGTACATGCCGCAGTTCAAACATGAGGTTCTCATGCAATCCGACGACTGGACGACGACGAAGGTATCCCTCTATGACTTCAAGCAGTATGCGAGGAGCGGCTATGGCGAGAGCGAAACGGGCCTGGAGATGTCGGAAGATTACCTCTCGACGGTCATTCGCATCGAATTGATCAACTCGACCTTCCAAGACAGCGATTTCCGACTGGAAATCGACTACATCGAGTTTCAGGGGATTAAAGAAGACTGATATCGGGTGCATCCCGCCCAAACCGAAAACCTTGCTCGGCTTCACCCCTGAAAGGAGATGCGTGAAACCCGTTCGCCGCGATACCAATTTCCGACGCGACGCATGAGTTTTGGGCGCGTCCACCGCCAAGTCCGAGGGGGAA
>JAYYRF010000478.1:0-5545 GCA_036127535.1 Myxococcota bacterium
ACACTCTTTCCCTACGTGTGCTCTTCCGATCTCAGATACATCTGTGAGATCTGCTTCCGTAAGGGAGAGTTTTTCTCGGTTGCGAACCCAGTTCCATATTTTGTTACAGTCGGATACTTCCGATTTTGCCTGCAGTTGCAAGATGAGCGGAAGGACTGTTTCAGGTGGATTGGCGCATATAGAAAGAAAGGCCGCCTCACTGGCTGTGGCTGCCGCATCCATACTCTGCTTTTTCTGATCGCATACGGTTTGTACCGCCGGAGATTGCTCTTTGAGCGTGCATCGTTTGTAATTTACCGGTTCAATCGGAATATTGACGGTGCGCAGATTGGGAAATAGGGAGAAAACCGTAGGGTCGGGAAATGGATTCGCGGCGGTGAAACTGTCTGATTCGGTGAGCGTCGAAAGCATCGTTTGGCAATCTTCTGTGCCCAGTTCTTGTTGCAAGGAGACCAAGGAGACTTGGGTTAGAAAGGGAAAGTCTTGTGGGTATGTGCATAAGCGGAGAAAGGTATTTTTTTCGCTGACTTGCTTACATCCTCGAATGGTATCGGAAAACTGAGAACAGGCGGTTTTTTCGATAGGAGTGTCGTGTACGCGCAATTCAATCATCGAGTTGGCACTTTTTGCCAAGGAAGATAGGTCGGACACTTGGGTCTTGGAAATATCCAAGACCTTGAGCGCTTCTAGATTTTGAAGCGGCGAAAGGTCTTTTACGTCGGTTTGCTGCACATCGACGAAGAACAGATTTTGATGGCCGGACAAGGGCTGAAGATCGGAAATTTTCGTGTCCCGCACACTCAAGACTTTTAATTCGCGTAGCGATGAAAGAGGGCCGAGCGTTGAGACCTCGGTGCCAGAGATTTCAAGTGAACGGAGCTGTGTCATGGACGATAGAGAGTCGATAGACGTGATTTGGGTTTTTCGAAGACCCACCCTCTTGAGCTTGGTCGCAGATTGAAGGACGGAGATATCGGCAACACGTGTGTAATCGAGGAGCAAGTCCTCTAAATTGGTCAATTTGGATAGCGGAGAGATGTCTTCCAAATCGCAATGATCGAGGTGCAGTACGCGAAGGTTTGTGAACTCTTTGATGGGGGTCAAATCAGAGATTAAGCTGTCGCTTAGATACAACTCTTCGATGTGATTGAATTCGCTAATCGGGGTGAGGTCTTGAAAATCGATCGGATGATTGCCCAGGTCGAGTGTCTTGTTGTTCGACAAGTGTTGGTACAGATCGTGACAGTCTTGGCTGCCCAAACGATCGGAGAGGGCTTCGATAAGCAGAGCTTGTTGTTCGAATTCAGGCTTGACACAAAGTAGCTTAAACAGCGATTCTTTCGTCTCTACGGAAGGCTGTAACATGCAGGCTTGGAGCAAAGTGAAGATCATTGTCTCTCGTTTCGAATTGGGGTAACCTATGCTAGTATAGCTTAACGTATTTTGCAACAATGCCGACCTTTTCGGTGGCAAAGCGGTCGCATCCCCAAAGCGATGTAGGGTATGCTCTTCTTCGTGGCTGTGGGGGGAGCCATTTTTCTTCGAAGGAGAATTGTACGATGCGACGAAGCATTCCGCGCTTTGTCGAATTACGATTTGGATATCCGTCCTGAATTACAACGAACCTCAACCCTGATCGCTGTATGCAACCAACCGAAACCGATCATACTACATACAAACAAGACGTCCTTATACTGCTTGTTATTGGTTTCTTCTTGCTGTTGCAGTCGAGCGTTTTGATTCCCGACAGCTATGAAGTCGCTTTGCTGGCCGATTGTCTTTGGACGGGAGAAGCTACCGGCATCGCTTGTTCTGAGGTGAGTTGGAATTTTAGGCCGCCGGGTGGCTCTTTACTCATCGGTGTTTTGCTACCCCTGGTTTCCAGCTTGCAGGCGCTACACCTTTTGTGCGTGGCTTCCAGTATGCTTATGCTGGGCAGCCTTGTTGTGGTTGGGCGAGATTTAAAGCTCGGTTTTTGGCGTTGGGTCGGTGTATCGTGGCTGTTGGTGGCTCCGAGCTTTCGTCAGCTGATGTCGGTCGTTGATGCACGCGTATTGGTACTCGGGGTTCTGTTTTTTGCATGGACGCTGGCAACGCGACTGAAATCGAGAAAGCAAGCCTTTTTGGTCGGTCTTTTAATCGGTTTGGCCGCTTTAATCCGTCCGGAGCAGCAGCTGGCGATACCGCTGTGTATCGCTTTCGTCGCTTGGCAAAGAGGCCGATGGGCTCTTTGGAGCCTCTTGGGATCGGCGATTTGTATTGTTGGATGGGTTCTTAGTTTGAGCATGATCGCTGGACAATTGGTGGTCCGTCCCCGACATTGGGAAGGTTGGCTGCTTCAAATGCTGGAGATCGTTCCGTTGCGTTGGACACAGCAGATGTGGGGAATGGGGATATGGAATACACCGCTGAGAGAGGCGACGATGCAAGAACTCCCGCCGGCGATCTCTCTTGGTGTTGAGATCGCAGACTTTTCGGCGTATTTGGCCGGGCTTACAGATGCCGTTCCCGTTTGGATGATGATCGCTTCTGTCGCGGCTTTGAGCGCCGGATTGTGGTGTCGAAGCTCTCGCGTAGTTACCGTTGCGGGTTTATTGATGGTGATGCCCAGCGTGATAGCGAATGTACTTCCCCAAGCCCGAGACCCATTTTTTCCCAGTTCCAATCTCTTTCCGCTGCTCTTTGTGATGGGATCGGCGCCAACGCTTGCCCTAGCCGCAACGCTCAAGCGACATTTCCCGCACAAGAAAACTCTTTTGCCTCTGGTTATAGTACCGGTCGCTCTTTTTACTTTCTCGGTCGAGCATCACACCATACCGTATTTACCAACGCTTTCGAAGTCCAAAGCCTTTGTAAATATGAAAGAGATATTGCACAAAATTCCCGTCGATGCCCAAGTCACGGCTTCTTACGAAACCGCACCGGTACTGTTTCAATCCAATCGCAAGTGGCAGCAATGGCCCAGTCCCTTTGAAAATCGGTCAAGTGAATGGATTTTGGTCTCTTCTATCGATGATAAGGTGTGGCCCGGAAGAGTTCCGGAGAATCTACAGCCGGCGTCTTTGTGGTACTGGGCGGCTGACGATGAACAGTGGATGCTTTTGTTTCGACGTCATTCAAAGGATACCTCACCGGTTCTTTCCGATCCCTGTCTCGCCATGGAGGATCCTTCTGCACAAGACCAACTTCTGCGCGCCACGCTTGCGCGAGAATGCTTGCTGGTAAAAGGAGAAACGATGAATATGGAGCAATGGAAATCGATTGCTGCCAAAGCGTGCCATCCGATCCAGTTTGCGCGACAATCACCTGAGATGTGTGTGATGTACGATCCGTCTTTATATGAGATATACCGTCGGCGATGCGGATTCAACTCCTCCCATTGCTACGATTCTGCACGCATAGCGGAAGCGATGGAGAGCATGCACCGACAACTCCTTCGGTTTATTCCTTCGGAGGACGGGGTCGGTGCCATTGCGATGCAACTCGGTTGTGGGCATCCCGTGCTCGCGCAAAAAATGGCGGATGAATTGGTGCACACGGCACCCCGTTTTGCAATGTATATGGCTTCTTGTGCCGATCGCGAAACGTATCGTCGCCATATGCAAGAGCAATTGGCAAACGGCGGTATCGATGCGGGTGCAGCGCTATTGGCGATCATGCGTCGAGGGGATGGAGAGGTTCCCGTAAACATCACATCGCTCGCGTCGGAAAATTCTCTGCCTGGCATTCTCGCGCGCTATCTTTTAGCAACGTCGGATCTCAAATGATCCACAAAACCCCTTAGGTTACTATAGCCTGCGTATATTATTGGTGTCGGTCAAGGATGAGGTACCAAAAGAAAGAGGTCATACATAGGATTGCAAAGAGCCAGCAGAGCAAAAAATGCACCGATTATTTCCCATGGCCACCGGTCAATTTCAATTATAATATCGGAAGACGCGAAACCATTGTGTCGAGTCAGATAGAGATCGCTAAATGAAAAGAACCCGAGATCAACAGAGCTGTTCAACAGAAAATTGTAGTCTCTTTACCGACGCACAAGGGACGTACGGGGCGGGTCAGAAGTGATTTTCGGATGGTTATGGTGCCTGCAGGCTGTGGCTGAACCGTTGCACATTGAAGTGCAAGGATTGCAAAAGGAGCCTGAGGCGATCCTGCACGTTCGCGGAGAGTCTATTTCGGTTCCGCTTCAGTCTGCGTCGGCACAAATTTGGACGGCGGATACCGACGTTCCTTGGCAGCGATTTCTCCATCTTCACCTGCGAAATCCCGTGAGCAAGGAGACGCTGTATCGGGGTATCCTCGAGCGTAAGCCGGGCGAAACATCGATTTATCTCGGCATAGACAATTCGGGGGAGATCATCAATGAGTTTAGCAGTGCCGGGACGCAGCACCGGATTAAGAAGAATGAACGGAACTGGCTGCTGGCGCGCGTCGCTTGGTTCGCTTTGGTTCTCGCGATGGCCGCGTGGTTTTTTCGCGGCTCTTCTCCGGTCTTACAACGAAAGAGGGAGTCACACCTCCTCTCTTGGTGGAGTACGCCTCTCTTTTTTCTCTTGATGTCTTTGGGGTGGAACGGGACAGCTCTTTTCAGACCTGGCGTGCCGGGTTTGCATTTTGATACGCTCGGAACCTATTGGTTTATGAGTCGGGCACAAGAGTGGTCTTGGTTCGTCGATCCGCTTACAGCATGGCCTGAAGGAGCCAATTATGGACAATTGGACAGTTTTGTGCTCTATGGATTGGTTCATATGCTCGGGTGGCTATCGGCGGAGTATTTGTTCAAAGGTATTTTACTGGTTGCTCCAATTGTGAGCGCTTGGGCGGCCAGTCGATTTGCCGAAGAGCTGGGTGCGAAGAGACCGTGGAGCTGGATTGCGGGCATCGCCTATGGGTTTAACGGTTTGGCGGCGGCGACGGTACTGGAAGGGCATGTGTATCACCTGTTACAGCCATGGTTACCTCTTTGTGCGATGTGGTGGTGGAAGACCTTGTGTCATGGAACCAAAAAGGACGCGGTATTGGCCGCTATTTTTTGGGGGCTCTGTTTGCTTACATCCGCGTATATTGGTCTCAGTGCCTCGTTGGTCATTTTCGCTTTTTGGATCGGACACAAAGGCTGGAAACAGCCACAGAGTTTTTGGGGATTGGGTGTAATCTTGGGGATTTTTCTCCTCTATTTTTCCTTATATCGATCTTCGCCCGGTATGAGCGATGGCAGAGACTTCAATTCAATGATGGTTGGTGCCCTCAATTTGGGAAATTTTTTCGGTCATCGACCCATGATCGACCACAGCCTGCACTCTCAGGCGCTGGGAGTATTGGCCATTCCATTATTTTTGGCCGTGCATGCTTTTGATATTCTACCGCGCCGTTCAGGGAGACGGGTCTTGTGGGGAACCGCCTTTCTCTCTTTGTCCTTTGCCTTCGGAAGCTTCGTAACGTTGGATTCGCTGCAGCCGATTTTTCCTTTGCCGTTGTTCTTTTTGGGAGACGTGCCGCTGCTGGGATCGATTGGTTTTCCGATACGATTGGCTTGGCCTTT
>JAYYRF010000479.1:0-5245 GCA_036127535.1 Myxococcota bacterium
CCCCCAACCTCAGCGATGACCACATTGAACATTTTATGAGAAAGCTCTCTTCGGGTCAAGCCCCAAACCTACCGTACCTGACACCAAATTTTCATGTCGCAGACCATTGGAGGTGGGCTCAAGGGCTCAACGGATCAACGTTCAAACGATTTCTCGACAGAGTCCTTGTACGCAAAGTCATATCCGCGATCATTTCTTCGCAGATTCTGTTTATCCATTTTAATTATGGGTAAAAAATCAGCTATATTAAGATTGAATCTTTGGAAATAAATGACTCCTTTTTTATACATCACCCTCTTTTCCTGTGCACCGACGGATACTACGTCTTCCCTACCCAAATCCTTTGATGAAGACTACTACCAAGAATCTGAGCCCGGTATTCCTCTCGAAGATGCGCTTTTGATTCGACGCATCAGCTTTGATCTGCGCGGCATACCGCCTTCTCTGGAGGAACTCGACAGGTTGGAATCCAATTCGACCACCATCGATGCGCTCATAGACGAGTACTTCCAAGATCCTCTCTACGAGTCTCAGTTGCGGTCGTGGTTCTCAGAGTGGTTGCTCACCCGCGTCGATACCTTTAATGTCGACCACCGCGATTACCGGCTCGACAGCGACCAAGCCTTCGAATTTACCCGCTCAGTGGGGGAAGAGCCCATTCGCTTAATGGCGCATATCGCCAAACAGAATCTCCCTTGGACCGAAGTCATGACGGCGGACTATAGCATGGCCAACGAACTTTTGCTGGAGATTTGGCCTTTAGAGTCTCTATCGGACACCAACGGCTGGCGACCCGCCCGATACACCGACGGTCGTCCCGCCGGTGGTGTGATTATGAGCAACGGATTGTGGTGGCGTTATTACACCACACCCAACAATTTCGGTCGAACCCGCGCCATGGCACTTACTGACCTGTTCTTATGCGAGAACTATCTCGAGCGACCCATCAAATTCAGCGCGCCTTCCCGACTCGATCGGGAAAGTTTAAACGAAGTGATTCGTACAAATCCCGCCTGTATCGGATGCCACAGCACCTTGGACCCCATTGCGGCTTCACTGTTTGGGTTTTGGTGGTTCGACCTATATGATACCGCCGAAATGACATCCTATCATCCGGAGCGAGAACAACTCGGTCGATACTACCTCGAGCAAGAACCCGCCTGGTTCGGCATACCCATCGATTCTCCGGCGGAGCTCCCTCAACTCGTCGCCGCCGACGACCGTTTCCGCACATGCACCGTAGAACGTATGGCCTCACTGTTTTGGAGAAAGCAAATCAGCGTACACGATTTTGATCACATCCAATCTCTAGAGGAAGCCTTCGTCGCTGGAGACCTTCGGATGAACGCCTTAATCAAAGCAATAGTCCTGTCCGCAACCTATCAAACGGGCAGTCCCGCGAATCACTCCGAAAACGCCGACTACAATTTGATGACCCGCCGCCTCCTCTCGGCACCCCAAATCGCCCAAACAGTGAAGGTTCTCACCGGATTTGAGTGGTCGTCTGACAATGTAGACATGCTCGAAGACGATATACAAGGCTATCGAATACTCCTCGGCGGTTTCGATGGGATTCAGGTTACGCAAACAGCGCGATTCCCCAGTCTTTCTCGTCAGCTCACACTAAAACGATTCGCCCAACTCGCATCGGACTATGTTGTCGAGCAGGAACGCACGAAGCCGTTTCCGGAACGGTTTCTGTTCCAAAACATCGACTTTGAAAATCTGTCGGCCTCTGAACCTGAATTCGAAGAAACCATCTCGAAACTGCATCGAATATTCCTCTCGCGAGAACCCGATGAACAACGCCTGCAAGTCGATCGACAATTTTGGTCGAGCATCGAAAGCCAAGAGGATTCCGTTCAGGCGTGGAAAAGCTTCATTTCGATACTCATTCGCGATCCAGCTTTTTGGAGTTACTAATGCCGCTGAATCGAAGACAACTTTTGGGTCTCAGTCCCGGACTCCTTCTCCCTCGACGCGCTTTGGCCGACGTAAACGAACGCAAGTTCCTCTTCGTTTTCTGTACCGGTGGATGGGATCAATGCTACCTTTTTGCGCCGCTCTACGACAACAGCAACATCGATATGGAACCCCAATCTACGGTCGCCGAGCTATCGGGCATCACCTTTGTCGACTCGGCCGAAAAAACCAACGTTCGCTCCTTCTTCCAGCGCTACGGGAACATCACCTGCATGATAAACGGATTTGAAGCCCGCTCGGTTGCCCACGATATATGTCTTCGTCTCATATCAACCGGCTCGAGCCTCCCTGCCCATGACGATTGGCCTTCCAT
Organism: Myxococcota bacterium; assembly: GCA_036127535.1. Classification (GTDB taxonomy): domain Bacteria; phylum Myxococcota_A; class UBA796; order UBA796; family UBA796. The sequence goes on from JAYYRF010000479.1 coordinate 2,297, forward strand.
TATCGCGGCACACTCCCAGGCCGATCCCCTTATGCCCTTTGTGAACTTGTCCGGCCCTTTGTTCACCCATAATTTTGGGTCTTCGGTGGTACGAATCGGCTCGGCGGGTCAGTTTGCCGAACTGCTCGACGGCCGCGGGATTCAATCGGACTTTCCCGCCGCTCTGCCTTCCGAATCGGTTGAACATCTCGAAGATGCATGGGTAAGAGATCTCAGTTTCCAACGCCTCGATCAGGCGCGCGAAGGTCGAGAACAACTCTTGATCGACGCCGGTCTCAAGGCAGATGAGCGCCTCATGCGCCTGCGAAATGAGAATCTCTCCCTTACACCGGATGGCTTTAACCACTTGGCCAGTTCTTTGTCCTTGGCAACCGACCTACTTGCTGCTGGCGCGTCTCGATCCGTCATGATCTCTTACAACGGGGTACAAGACCTGGGTTGGGATACCCACGCCGGCTCTTTTCTGCAAGCGATTCACTTCAATGAACTCTTTCACGAACTGGAAAATACCATACAGGTCATGCACAATCGAAATGGCACTTCGGGCAACCCTCTCATAGACGAAGTCACAGTGGTTGTACTCTCCGAAATGGGACGTTTCCCCCAAGAAAACGCCCGTGGTGGGAAGGAACACTGGACCTATACCTCAGCACTTTTGATGGGTTCGGGAATCCGCGGCGGACAAACCCTCGGTGGCTATGACGAATACTGCTTTGGCCGCCCCATCGACCTCAACAGCGGAGAACCCTACAACGGCGGAACGCCACTGCTGCCCGGACATCTCGGTGCAACCCTTCTCTCGCTGGCCGACATCGATTATGGTGAATTTATCCACGATGCATCCCCCATTAACGCAGCGCTACGATAAATCGTGTTCCTATTCTTACTCTTAAGCTGCACGGAGCCAATCGAAGAGGTAGAGCCAAAGGCGGACACCGGTTTTGGCCCAGAAAGCCCGGAACTCGATGCCGCTACCCTCGAAGAAAGGACTCAAGCCGCCCTTGAACTCGGTCTTCCCAGTCCCATTCGCGCACGAAATCTATACGAATCTTTTTTGACCCAGCGAGAGAACAACTGCCCTTCGATGGAGAACCAATCGAGTGGAACATGGCAAGGAGTTTGGTTCGATGACTGCACAACCAATGGCGGGTATCACTTCTGGGGCACGGCTTTGTTTTTTGAAGACAAAGAAGAGACGTGGAGCATCGAAGCCATGGCTTCTTTTGAACTGACCGACCCGGAGGGATACACGTTTATCGGTGGTGGAGAATACGAATTGGACTGGGTTCCCAACCAGTCCTGGTTTTTTCGCATTGGCGGCACCTTTCACTATGTTCCATACGGTGGCTGGTTTGCGCAAAGGGCAGAGACCAGCCTGTTTTTAAACGCGGTGTGGGAGAATGGAAACATGGATGCTGTACTCAACGGTGGTGCGGGCTATGAAAACATCGAAATTTATTTCAACCATGTTCGATTGGCGGATTCGGTATGCAACGGTCTTCCCCAAGGAGAAATTCTCATCCGTGACACGAGCACCTACTGGTTTTCCCTAACGCTCGCGGACTGCTCACCGTGCGGAGAACCCGAGTGGCGCGGTCGCCGGTTCGAATCCATCTGCATTGGAGAAGAGATTCAAAACGCCGTTTCAACGCTTCGGGCAGAAGTGGAGTCGGAATAGACGCGACGATGCTTTGACCGTCTCGGAGCTTACATCGGCTCGATCGACCAGCGTTCAATCACAACCGGACCCGCGTCATAGGACACGATCAGTCGGTTTTCGTGCCAAATCAGATGCGTGCGAAAAGTCGCCTTGTCTTGCTGCTGCGTAAAGCGAATCGTTTGTAATTCAAAGTCGCTGTTAAACAATGCAACGCGACCGCGACCGTCAAAGGAACCGCCGTCTTCTGGCATATTCGTGTACGCGACCGCCCAAAGCTCGTATTCGGGTATCCACGCCACGCCGGTACTCGCCCAATTCCACTCTCCGTACTCCGAAGGAATGATGATGTATTGGAAAGGATCGAGTTCGTTCCAGTCGGCATCGTAGCGACTAACAATTAGATCTTCTTGGGGCGCGTCTCCGCTGAATACGACAAATTCTTCGCCAGTCCAGATTGTGCTTCCCAATTGAGACGTCGGTACGGTGGTCGTGATGTTTTGAATCTCTTCCAACGGCGTGAGATCGGCCTCAAAGCAGCGATACGACTTTTCGTACCCGGCTTGCCCCCAACGTACACAAACATTTTCACCCACCGAATACAGTTGCGGATCGTTAACCTTTAAGAGTGCGCTGGACTGTACCGTGACCCGCGCTTCGCGGTTGCCTTCTAAATCGGAAGAGACCAAAATGAGGTTCCAGTCGTTGTTGGTACTGACCGCATAGTACAGAAAGTCTTGGTGCCGCAAGGTTGCGTGATCAGCAATAAAGTGGTGCTGTACCTGTAGATCCTCGTCCTCCGCTACAACGACGGGATCTAAGATCTGATTGAATTCCAAATCATACTCGCGCAGCGTGAGAAAACCGGAGTGCATCGTGGTAAAGAAGAAGCCGTTTTCGGACGGAGCCGGATAGTTCCATAAATGCGCTTGTTCAGCGTTGTGACGCTCTTCAAAAACGAGATGATGCGTGGCCGTTTCCGAAAGATACTCCCCTGTTTGTGGAACGGTAACTTCCTCTTCTTCTTCTTCCTCCTCTTCTTCCTCTTCTTCGGGAGGAGGTGATTCGGGCTCGGACGTTTGAGAGGATTCGGGCTGCGCCGTTTCCGGCTCGTTCGATGGCTCTGCGGGTTCGTCGGTGGGAGTTTCAACACCGATGTCGAATTCGATCGGAGCAGACTCGATGCAAGAGAACAGTAAAAATAACATAGTTGCGCGTCTAAATATGGGTTCTTAAGCCATTTTTATCATAACATTGAGAGAAATACAAACGGGATTTTTGTCTTTTAGCCA